>CAKZJK010000503.1 GCA_936942565.1 uncultured Caulobacter sp.
CGCCTCGAGGGTCTGTGGCAGCCTGGTGAGGAGCGCGGGCCTTCCCGACCTGGTGGTCGAAAGCGCCGAAGCCTATGTCGAGAAGGCCGTCGAAATCGGCGCCGATCGCGAGAGAGCCAAGGCCCTGCGCCAAACCCTCGCGGCCAACCGCGACACCTGCGTGCTGTTCGACATGGATCTGCTCGCGGGCAAGCTGGAGGCGCTATACGCCGAGATGATCGCCGAACACCAGGCTGGCGCGCGACCGCGACCGAACCTGACCAACCTGGCGACCTATCTCGAGATCGGGATCGGCCTCTATCGCGACGATCGGGAGATGCAGGGCGAGCCTGATCTCGACGCGCTGTATCGGTCCGAACTGGCCCGTCGGCATTCGGTCAAGGCGCAACCGGCGGACGGCCGCCTCTGGGAAGGTGGCGATCAATGAACCACGCGCAGCTGGAAGCTCTGAAGCTCGACGGCTACGCGCCGCGCACGATGCTCGACGTCGGGGCGCACATCGGCACCTTCTCCCTGGGCTTCCTGCGGGCGTTTCCCGACTGCGTCCCCACGATGGTCGAGCCAAATCCGTTCTGCGAGGAGGCGCTGGCCAAGCTGCGGTTCGAGCGTCACATGGCGGCCGCGTCGGACGAGAACGGCGAAGCCGAGCTGTTCCTGACCAAGGAGTGGCTGCAGTCGACCGGGACCTCGCTCTATCGCGAGAACACCGACTTCTTCCGCGACGAGGTGACGATCAAGCGCACCGTGCCGAAAGCGCGGCTGGACGACCTGCTGCCCGGTCGTCGCTTCGATTTCGTCAAGATCGACACCCAGGGCTCCGAACTGGATGTGCTGCGGGGGGGCGAGACGCTTCTGCGCGAGGCGGACTACATCCTGATCGAGATTTCGCTGGTCAACTACAACGCCGGCGCCGCGCCGGCCGAGGCGGTCTTCGCCCAGCTGGCCGCCATGGGGTTCGAGCCCGTCGATGTCACCGACTTCCACCGTCTGCGCGGCGTGCAGGACGGGGGGCTGCTGCAGATCGACCTGCTGTTCCGGCGGCGCACGGCGCGGCCAGCGCAATTCGGACGTTTCACAGCGCTGCACGACCTTGGCGGTCTGTTCGCGCATCTGCGCGCGCGCAAGGCCCAGAGCCCTGACTTTCGGGTGCTGCTGATCGGCGGCGGCCCGGCTGGATGGCCCGAGGACCTGCGCGACGCGACCCTGGGCGGCGCTGGCGAGTTCTCCGGAGACTTGTCCGACGCGGGGACCTATCGCGCGATCCTGGCCCATGTGGCGCGTCACGGCCGCTTCGACTACTGCGTGGCGCCGCACGTGCTGCAGACCCTGGCTCGGCCGTCGGTGCTCCTGGAGCACCTGCCCTTGATCGCGGAGAGGGGCTGGATCACGACGCCGTCGCGCTATCTCGAGCTCTTGAGGCCCGAAGGCGCCCACAGGGGGTACGCCCATCACCATTGGATCGCCGATCATGTCGACGCCGCGCTGGTGCTCGCTCCGAAGGTTCCGCTGATCGAGCATATGGACTTTCCGGCCGAGGCGGCGTGGAGCCAGTCGCCCGAACGCTTCGAGCTTCAGGTCGGCTGGCGCGGCGGGCTGCGCTTCGCGTGGCTGGCCGGAGAAGAAGGCCTACCGCCTCACGAGCGGGCGCTGGCGCTGCTGGAGCGGTTCCTGAACGATGCTCCGGCGGCGGACGAGGCCCCTGGGGCCTCAACGCCAGCGATCGACATCGAAGCCGAGTTGGCGGCCGCGTTGGCGCAGGCACGCGATCCGCATTCGCGCATGCATCCGCTAGGTCGGATGAAATTCTACTACGACGCGCTCGGCCTGCTTCTGTGTGCGCCGATGACGCCGGAACGGTTGGCGCTGTTCGAGGCGCTCCTGACGGAGGCGAGGGCGACGGATGTCGAGCCGCCCGGACCAGAATGGGCAGGCTGGTCGACGCACTATCATGTGGTGCTCAACGCGCTCAGCGGCGCGGACCTTTCCGGACCCACGCCGCCGGCGCCCGATGACGGCCCACGGACGTTCCTGACCGGCGACGGTCAGACCCTCAACGCCAAGAAGCTCAAGGCGCACGCTGACAAGCTGGGCGCGCGGGTCATCTTCTTCGCGGCCGCGGACGCGCGTTACGTCGAGCTCTACGGCCGCTTGCTGGCGCGCTCGGTCATCAAGCACAGCGACACGCCCTTCCTCGTGGTCATCCACGTCATCGGCGGCGCGGACCAACTCGCGGAGGCCGCCGCGACGGTCGGGATCTCGGATCCCAGGGTGATCTTCACCGGAGACCGGTTCGACGCCTCCGCCGTGACGACGCGTTGCTATGAAACGCCGCCCAAGGGGCTGATCGACATTCCGGTCGCGCATTATCAGTCCGTGCGCTTCCAGCGGCTGGGCGGCTTGTTGGACCTGCTGCAACGGCCGGTCTTCGTGTCCGACATCGACCTGCTGCTGCAGCGTGGCGTGGAAGACCTCCTGGAGCGCTGGAGCGACGCCGATTTCGTGATCAACGAGAACGAGGGCAACACCCAGGCGGGCTCGCGGATCACCGCTAATCTGTTACTGGCGCGCCCGACTCCCGCGACCGCCGTGATGCTGCGCTGGCTGCGCGCCTATCTGGACGAGCGCCTGTCGCGCGAGACGGTGACCCGCTGGATCGACCAGATCGCGCTGAACCTGGCGCGCCATCACGTGGCGCTCCACGTCCCGGGCGTGAAGGTGGGCGGCTTCGACACGCTCAGCGACATCAACAACGTGATGTTCACGGAGTACGCGCCCGGCCACCCCTTCCGGTTCCTGTCGCTGTACCACGGCTTCGACATGTCGACGCTGGAGGACTAGGCGGCTCTAGAACGTCGCCGTCGCTTTCATCAGCACCGCGCCGTCGCTGTTGGCCCAAAGCTCCGCGCGGTCGCCGTCCAGGCGGCCCTCGGCGGTGATCGTTTCGCCGCTGAAGGCCGGTTTGAGCGCGCGGAAGGAAAAGCGCTTCAGCGGTCTGGCGGGCATGGCCTCCAGCAGAAGCAGCGCGATCAGCGGGCCATGCGCGACGAGGCCGGGATAGCCTTCGACGCGGCTCGCGTAGTCCAGATCATAGTGGATGCGGTGGCCGTTGGCGGTCGCGGCGGAGAAGGCGAACAGCAGGACCGGATCGGTCGCCGTGTCGCGGCTCCAGTCGGCGACCGGCGTCGGATCGGCGTCCGGCGTTCGCGGGGCGGGCGGCGCGGCCGTGTACACGATCGTCTGTCGTTCGGTGACGCACGCCGCGCTGGTCTGGCTGAAAACCCGCTCCACGGTGACGAAGGTCAATGGTCCGCTCGCGCCGTTCTTCTCCTCGACATTGGTGATCGTCTCGACCAGTTCGGTCTCGACGCCGACCAAGAGGGCGCCGAGGAAGGCCATGTCGGCCGCCGCGAACATCCGACGGGGCGCTTCGATCGGCGGCAGGAAAAGGCCGCGCCGGGGGTGGCCGTCCGGACCCAGGTCGGATCGTCGGATCGGCTCCGCCAGGCAGGCCCAGTGCCAGGCCGGCGGGACTTCAACGGGCGACGCTGGACGGCCCAGGACGGCCGCGAGCCGCGCGAGATCGCCGGCCTCCGTCAAGGCCGTTCTTCGCCTCTCACGGCCTATCCAGTCGGCGTAGGCGGTCATCAGTAGGAGCGGGGCAGGCCGAGCACGTGCTCGGCGACATAGGCCAGGATCAGGTTCGTCGAGATCGGCGCCACCTGATAGAGGCGCGTCTCGCGGAACTTGCGCTCGATGTCGTACTCCTCGGCGAAGCCAAAGCCGCCGTGGGTCTGCAAGCACATGTCGGCGGCGGCCCAGGAGGCCTCGGAGGCCAGCATCTTGCCGATATTGGCTTGTTCGCCACAGGGGAGGCCGGCGTCGTAGCGGGCGGCGGCGTCCTGGATCGTCAGGCGCGCGGCGTGGGTCTGAGCGTAGGCGCGGGCGATCGGGAACTGCACGCCCTGATTCTGGCCGATCGGCCGTCCGAACACGACCCGGCTGCTCGCGTAGTCCCGCGCCTTGCCGATCAGCCAGGCCGCGTCGCCCAGGCATTCGGCTCCGATCAGGATCCGCTCGGCGTTCATGCCGTCCAGGATGTAGCGGAAGCCCTTGCCTTCCTCGCCGATCAGGCTGTCGGCGGGGATGACGAGGTTGTCGAAGAAGACCTCGGTCGTGGCGTGGTTCAGCATCGTGGCGATCGGCTTGATCGTCAGGCCGTTCCCCTTGGCCGCGCGCATGTCGACCAGGAACACCGACAGGCCGTCGGCCTTGCGCGCGACCTGCTCCTTGGGCGTGGTGCGGGCCAGCAGGACCATCAGGTCCGAATGCTCGGCCCGGCTGGTCCAGACCTTCTGGCCGTTGATCACATAGGTGTCGCCCTCGCGCCGGGCGAAGGTCGAGATCGAGGTGGTGTCGGTGCCGGCAGTGGGCTCGGTGACGCCGAACGCCTGCAGGCGAATGGAGCCGTCGGCGATGCGCGGCAGCCAGGTCTCCTTCTGCGCCGCCGAGCCGTGCCGCAGGACGGTGCCCATCGTGTACATCTGGGCGTGCAGCGCCGCGGCGTTGCCGCCACTGGCGTGGACCTCCTCCAGGATCGCCGCGGCCACCGTGAGGCCCAGGCCCCCGCCGCCGTATTCTTCCGGGATCAGAACCCCCAGCAGACCGGCCCTGGTCATGGCCGCGACGAAGTCGGTCGGATAGGCCTTCGCGCGATCCAGACCACGCCAATAGGCGGGCGGAAAATCGCGGCAGAGCGCGCGCACCGTCTGGCGCAGGGCTTCGATCAGTTCGGGGTCGGGGAGGGCGGACATAAGGCCAGCTTCAAGCCTGGCGGAGGCCGCGTCCAGACTCCCGTTAAGTCAGCGTCGCGCGCCCGCGAGGCGGCTCGCGGCCGCTTGCGCGGCCCCGTCTAAGTCACTGAATTTAGAAGGAATGGTGGGTGTAGTAGGATTCGAACCTACGACCCGCTGATTAAGAGTCAGCTGCTCTACCAACTGAGCTATACACCCATTCGCGGTTCCGAAGCACTTGCGAGCCCCGGCGGCGAGGCGCGGAACATACGCAATGATTTTGGCAGCGCAAGAGCTTTTTTCATGGCCAGACGAGATATTAGCGGAGCCGTGGATTTCGCTTACCTGGAAGGGTTCGCCGCAGGGGATTCCACGGTGATCGACGAGGTGCTGGCGCTGTTCCGCGAGCAGGCCGAGCTATGGACGCCGATGCTCGATCCTGGCCATCCCGGCTGGAAGGACGCGGTCCACACCGTCAAGGGCGCGGCGCGTGGCGTTGGGGCCTTCGCGCTCGGTGACGTCTGCGAACGGTGCGAAGCGGGGGAGGAGGGTCTGGACGCGGTCCGCACGGCTTTGGACGCGGCGCTCATGGATATCGCCGCCTACGCCCACGAGCGGGCGCTGCGCGGCTTGAAGCGGTGAGCAACCTGACCCAGCTGTAATTGGCGCCGCGGCCCGGGTCTGGCTAGAACGGCGGTTCAAGACACGAGGAGACGTCCATGCCCCCCAGCCCCTGGAGCCACACCCGCAGCGCCGGTGTCGCCGACGACATCGATTTCGAGATCAAGGGCGAGGATCTTCAGTTCGTCGAGATCGAGCTGGATCCCGGCGAGAGCGCGGTGGCCGAGGCCGGCGCCTTCGTCTGGAAAGACGCCAGCGTGCAGATGACCACCGTCTTTGGCGACGGCTCCGCCGACCAGGGCGGCGGCTTCATGGGCAAGCTGCTGGGCGCCGGCAAGCGCCTCGTCACGGGCGAGAGCCTGTTCACCACCGTCTTCACTCATACCGGATCGGGTAAGGCGCGCGTGGCCTTTGCTTCGCCGACCCCCGGCACCATCCTTCCGCTGAACCTGGGTCAGCTGGGCGGCACGCTGATCTGCCAGAAAGACAGCTTCCTGGCGGCCGCGCGCGGCGTCTCGATCGGCCTGCACTTCCAGAAGCGCATGATGACCGGCCTGTTCGGCGGCGAAGGCTTCATCATGCAGCGCCTGGAAGGCGACGGCTGGGCCTTCGTGCAGATGGGCGGAACCCTGATCGAGCGCGAACTGGCGCCGGGCGAGGAGCTGCACGTCGATACCGGCTGCGTCGCCGCTTACACGCCCAGCGTGGACTTCGACCTGGTCATGGCGGGTGGCGTGAAGAGCGTGCTGTTCGGTGGCGAGGGACTGTTCTTTGCTCGCCTGCGTGGTCCGGGCAAGGTGTGGATCCAGTCCCTGCCGTTCGCGCGCCTGGCGGGCCGCATGATGCAAGCGGCCAACCACCAGGGCGGCAACCAGGGCGAAGGCTCGATCCTGGGCGGCCTGGGCCGGATGATCGACGGGAACTAGCGAGCGCGTCCTTCTCCCCTTGCGGGAGAAGGTGTCGCCTGGGGGCGACGGATGAGGGGTTTCTCGGCGCCGCCTTGCGGACCCCTCACCCGACCCTGCGGGTCACCCTCTCCCGCAAGGGGAGAGGGGAGGGCTCAGCCCTTCGTCCGGTCCCAGCTGTCGTATTCATAGGCGATGCAACGGTCGATCAGCGTGCGCCACACGGGCTCCGCGATCGCTTCGGACAGGCCCGACGCGCGGGCGGCGGCCTTGACCTTGTCCACCACGTCCTCGATCCGCGCGCGGTCGAACACCTTGGAGCGGTCGGCCTTGATGCGGGCGG
>CAKZJK010000504.1 GCA_936942565.1 uncultured Caulobacter sp.
TGACCGACAGCTTCCGCGACGTGCCGCACTTCCCGCTGCAGATCGATCTCGAGATCGACGCGCTTCTGGCCGCCCGCGCCAAGATCAACGGCCTGCTGGAAAAGCAGGGCGTGAAGGTCTCGGTCAACGACATCGTCATCAAGGCCGCCGCCGTGGCCCTGAAGCAGGTGCCGGAAGCCAACGCCAGCTACACGCCCGAAGGCATCGCCATGCACCACCACGCCGACATCGCCGTCGCCGTGGCGATCGACGGCGGCCTGATCACGCCGATCATCCGCAAGGCCGAAACCAAGGGCTTGGCCCAGATCTCGGCCGAGATGAAGGACCTGGCCCAGCGCGCCAAGGACAAGAAGCTGAAGCCCGAGGAATTCCAGGGCGGCACCTTCTCGATCTCGAACCTGGGTATGTTCGGCATCAAGTCGTTCGCCTCGATCATCAACGAGCCGCAGGGCGCGATCATGAGCGTCGGCGCGGGCGAGCAGCGCCCCGTCGTCAAGAACGGTGAGCTCAAGGTCGCCACCGTCATGACCGTGACCCTGACCTGCGACCACCGCGTGGTCGACGGCGCGGTCGGCGCCAAGTTCCTGGCGGCCTTCAAGCCGCTGATTGAAGAGCCGCTGACCCTGATCGTCTGATCCGGGGCGACGGCAAGAAGGGGACGGCTATGTCGGTCTACGACTATTCGGCCAAGACGCTGGACGGCCAGGACGTAAGCCTGGCCGACTATCGCGGCCAAGTGCTGCTGATCGTGAATACCGCCAGCAAGTGCGGGTTCACGCCTCAGTACGAAGGCCTGGAAGCGCTCTACAAGACCTTCAAGGACCGTGGCTTCACGGTCCTGGCCTTCCCCTGCAACCAGTTCGGCGCTCAGGAGCCGGGAAACGCCGAGGAGATCGCCAGCTTCTGCTCGCTGACCTACGACGTGACCTTCCCGGTCATGAGCAAGATCGACGTCAACGGCGCCGACGCCCACCCGCTCTACCGCTACCTCAAGAAGGAGCAGAAGGGCCTTCTGGGCACCGAGGCGATCAAGTGGAACTTCACCAAGTTCCTGATCGGCAAGGACGGCGAAGTCGTCGAGCGTTTCGCGCCCACGGTGAAGCCCGAGGACCTGAAGGTCGCGGTCGAGGCGCTGCTTTAGTTTCTCCCGGATCGGCCCATCGCCGATCGATCTAGGCCGTCCGGCGCTTTCCGGGCGACGTCCAAGCTAGGGTTAGATGAATATGTCCACGGAATTCGATGTCGTCGTCATCGGCGCCGGTCCTGGCGGCTACGTGGCCGCGATCCGCGCCAGCCAGCTGGGCCTGAAGACGGCCATCGTCGAGCGTGAGAACCTGGGCGGCATCTGCCTGAACTGGGGCTGCATCCCCACCAAGGCCCTGCTGAAGTCCGGCGAGATTTACGAGCAGCTGTCGCATCTCTCCAGCTACGGCCTGTCGGTCGAGAAGCCCGGCTTCGACTTCCCGAAGATCGTCGAGCGCTCGCGCGGGATCGCCAAGCAGATGTCGTCGGGCATCGCCTTCCTGATGAAGAAGCACAAGATCGAGGTGATCGAGGGCGAGGCCAAGCTCGAGAAGGGGGCCCCGGCGCCGAAGCTCGTCATCGCGCTGAAGGCCGGTGGCAGCCGCACTGTCCAGGCCAAGAATGTGATTCTGGCCAGCGGCGCTCGCGCCCGCGAAATCCCGGCCATCGGCGCGGTCTCGGACGGCGACAAGATCTGGACCTATCGCGACGCCCTGGCGCCGAAGAGCATGCCCAAGTCGCTGGTCGTGATCGGCTCGGGCGCGATCGGCATCGAGTTCGCCAGCTTCTACCGCGCCCTGGGCGCCGAAGTGACCGTCGTCGAAGCCATCGACCGCATCATGCCGGTCGAGGACGAGGAAGTCTCCAAAGCCGCCCAGAAGGCGTTCGAGAAGCGCGGCATCAAGTTCCGCATCGGCGCCAAGGTCGGCAAGATCGAAAAGACCAAGGACGGCGTGGCCGTCACGGTCGAGGCCGGCGGCAAGATCGAGCAGCTGACCGCCGAGAAGTGCATCGTCGCCGTCGGCATCGCGCCGAACAACGAGGGCCTGGAAGCGTTGGGCGTCAGCCTGGACCGCGGCCATGTCGTCACCGACAAGCACTGCCGCACCAACGTCCCGGGCCTCTACGCCATCGGCGACATCGCCGGCGGTCCCTGGCTCGCCCACAAGGCCAGCCACGAGGGTATCCACGCCGCCGAGGCTATCGCCAACTACAAGACCCCGAACGTCCACTCGCCGATCCCTGGCTGCACCTACGCCAACCCGCAAGTCGCCTCGGTCGGCTACACCGAGGCCGGCGCCAAGGCGGCGGGCATCGAGGTCAAGGCGGGCCGCTTCCCGTTCCGCGTCAACGGCAAGGCCGTGGCCGCGGGCGAGGTCGAAGGCTTCGTGAAGACCGTTTTCGACGCCAAGACCGGCGCCCTGATCGGCGCGCACATGATCGGCCATGAAGTGACCGAGATGATCCAGGGCTTCGTCACCGCGATTACCCTGGAAGCGACCGAGGAAGACCTGCACGGCATCGTCTACGCTCACCCGACCATGTCGGAAGCCATGCACGAAGCCGCCCTGGACGCCTACGGCCGAGTCCTGCACATCTAAGGTCCGCTAGGGAGACTGGATGGCGCGCGAGGCAGCCGTTACGGGCGAGAAGCCGGCCAAGGCCAGGAAGGGGTCCAAGACGACCCTTTCCGAGGCCAATCTGGCCGACTTAGGCGCCGAGCGCCTCGCCGCCATCCTGCTCGACCTCTCCAGCGACAGCCATGTCAAGCGCGTGCTGCGGCTGGAGCTCTTCGCGGAGTCCAGCGCCGAGGGCTTGGCGCTCGAGATCTCGAAGCGTCTCGCGACCATCGGCAAGTCCTCGTCGCGCATTCACTGGCGCAAGCGCGCCGCGTTCGCCAAGGACCTCGACCTTCATCGCCGGATGATCGCGCGGCTCGCCGAGGACGAGCCGACGGCCGCGCTCGACCTGATGCTTGATCTCCTGGATCTGGCGACCCCGACCTTGGATCGCCTCAGCCAGGCGGAAGGCCCAATCGGCGATGTCTTCATCGCCGCTCGCGATGGCGTCGGCGCTATCGCCGCCAAGGCGATGCCCGATCCGCTGGCGCTCGCCAACCGCGTCGCCAAGCTCCTGCGCCGCGACGACTACGCCCAATTCGGCCCGCTGGTGAACGCCGTGACTCCGGCGCTTGGCGTGAAGGGGCAGGCGCATCTGCGCGAGACGCTGGAAAAGATGCTCGCCGCGCGTTCAACCCGTTCGGCGCATCTCTTCGACGCGCAGGGCGCGATCTACAAGGACGCGCTGCGTCGCCTGGCCGACGCCAGCGGGGATGTCGACGCCTTCGAGGCGACCTTCTCGCCGGAGCTTCGCCAAACGCCGCTGGTTTCGGCCGAGATCGCGCGGCGATTGCTGGAGGCGGGCAGGGCGGAAGACGCGCTCGCGACCCTGCAGGCCGGCGCGCCCAACGAGCAGCGTGGACGCCACCAGAGCGCGGTCGAGGAGCGCGCCGCCTGGGAAGACGTCATGCTCGAGGCTCTGGAGGCCACGGGCCACCATGACGAAGCCCAGAAGCGCCGCTGGGCGGACTTCGAGGCGACGCTGTCCATCAGTCGCCTTCGCGCCTATCTCAAGGGGTTGCCGGACTTCGACGACGTCGAGGCCGAGGACCAGGCCAAGGCGGTCGCCAAGCGTTTCCCGAGCTTCGACACGGCGCTGGCCTTCCTGGTCTCCTGGCCGGACCTGCCGGCGGCGGCGCGGCTGGTGCTGTCCCGCGCTGGCGAGGTCAACGGCTCTGATGACACTCTGATCGTCGAGGCCGCCCGCCGACTGGAAGGCGGCCATCCGCTGGCCGCCACCCTGCTGCTGCGCGCCTCGATCCAGTATGTGCTGACCTATGGCGTCGCGACCCGATACGCCGAAGCCGCTCGCCAGTTGCTGGAGGCGGAGTCGCTGTCACCGATGATCGGCGACTATGGCGAGTATCCCGACCACGCCGCCTTCGTGGCTGATCTGCGCGCGCTGCACAGCCGCAAGCAGGGCTTCCGCGTGGAGCTGGAAGCCCTGGGCGCGACCTTCTAGGGGCGCTTGCGCACCTGGGCGTCCACGCTCCACTCGCCCGGCCCCTGGAAGACCAGGTACAGGAAGACGAAGCAGAACAGGATCGCCGCCTCGCCGCCATTCAAGGCGGGCCAGAAGCCTTTACTGCCGTGCGCCAGGAAATAAGCGACCGCCATTTGGCCGGACAGAACGAAAGCCACGGGACGTGTGAAGAGGCCCACGGCGATCAGCGCGCCGCCGACGACCTCAAGCCATGCCGCGGCGAGCAGGAGCGGCGGCAGCGGGTCTGGCGCGCCCGGTTGTTCGGCTGGGAAGTGAAACAGCTTCATCAGGCCGTGCTCCATAAAGAGCAAGGCGGCGATGACGCGTAGCAAGCTGAGGACGCGCGGAGCCCATACGGCAAGACGTTCCATTCTTTCCTCCTAGGTGACGTTTGGCCAAACGCCCGGAGAGCGGATTGGTCACGCCGCTCGGGTGTCTGTCTCGGCCATGCGCTGGATCGCGACATAGTCGGTCTTGCCGCTGCCCAGCACGGGCACTTCCGTGACCTTCAGGATCTTGCGCGGCACGGCCAACTCCGGGGCGCCGATCGTCTGGGCGTGAGCGACCAGGGGCGCGACATCGGCGTCGGGGCGGTCGGTGACCAGGATCAGCTTCTCGCCCTTCTTCTTGTCGGGCAGGGAGATGACCGCGTGACGACCGTCCGGCCAAACGGCGGACGCCAGGTCCTCGGCGGCCGTCAGGGAAACCATCTCCCCGCCGATCTTGGCGAAGCGCTTCACCCGGCCCTTGATGGTGATCCACTGGTCGTCGCTCATGGTGACCACGTCGCCGGTGTCGTGCCAGCCGTCCTCGGGCGGATCGACGCCGCCGTCCTCGCGCAGATAGCCGGCCATGATGTTGGGGCCGCGCACGAAGAAGCGGCCGCCCTCGGCGATGCCCTCGACGCGCTCGATCCGGACGTCCTGGCCTGGCAGCAGGCCGCCGACCGTCCCCGGCCGGTTGTCGGTCGGCTTGTTCACGGCGATGACCGGCGAGGCTTCAGTCGCGCCATAGCCTTCCAGCACCGGCACGCCGCCGAAGCGCTCCTTGATCAGCGCGTGGGTTTCGTCGCGGACCTTCTCCGCGCCGCAGACGATGAACTTCAGTCCCGCCAGTTCGTCGGCGTCCGAAGCGCGGGCGTACTGGTTCACGAAGGTGTCCGTCGCCAGCAGGATCGACGCCTTGGCGTCCTTGATCAGGGGGGGGATCTGCTTGGTGTGCAACGGCGAGGGGTACTGGAACGCCTTCATGCCGGTCAGGATCGGCAGGATGACGCCGCCCGTCAGGCCAAAGCAGTGAAACACCGGCAGCGGGTTGAACATCACCCAGCTGGGGTCCAGCTCGATATGCGCGGCCACCTGCATGGCGTTCTGCACCAGGTTCTCCTGGGTCAGGACCACGCCGCGCGGCGCGCCGAAGCTGCCCGAGGTGAACAGCACCACCCCCTTGTCGGATGGTTTGGCGGGCGCGCGGAACTGGCGCGGGAACAGGCCGGCGGCGGCGGCGAATAGCTTGTCGCCCAGGCCGATCGTGGCGCGGACGTCCTCGAGGTAGACGATCTCGGCCTGGACGCTGATCGCGTCGATGATGTCGTGCAGCTTGCCGAGTTCGACGAACTTGTGCGCGGTCAGCACGCGACGGATCCCAGCCAGCCTGCACGCGGCCTTGATGTTCCGCAGGCCCGCCGTGAAGTTCAGCATGGTCGGCACGCGCCCGAAGGCATGGAGGGCGAAGAAGGTGACCACCGAGCCCGCGCCAGACGGCAGCAGGACGCCGACATTCTCGCCAGGCCGGGTCATGGCGGCGATCTTGCGGCCGAGAGCGAAGCTGGCGCGGATCAGGTCCGTATAGCTGAGCGGATTGCGATCCTGGTCCTCCAGGATCGGCTTCCTAGCGCCATACTTGTCGCGGGCGTCGATAAGGGCGTCGAAGAGGGCCTTTTGGCCGTTTCGCGCGTCGTAAGCTACCGGCATCCCGCCGAAACCTCCCCGAGAAGCGATGACCGCTTTCGTTCGTTAAACGCCGAGTCTGCCGAGGAAGGTCCCGCTTTGCAAGAATGAGTCACAAAGCGTGAGGTCTCGCCTTTGTGCCGTAAGGGCTTGGGCAACCCCTTCGGCTCCACCTTAGCCGTCCAGGAGGCCCGCGAGTGATTCCGTCACGAATGGGCCTTAAGCGGGATCAAGCGCTTGATCCGGAAGCCAAGAAGACCGATTTAGGCGCCATGGCCACGGTGATCGACACCCTCAAGGCTCGCGGCTCGGAAGACCGGGCGGCGCGCCACCCCGAAAAGCAGAACCGTCCGGACACGCCGGTGCTCCGCAAACCGGAATGGTTGCGCGTGCGCGCCCCCGGCTCGGGTCAGTACAACGAGACCAAGAGCATCGTGCGGGAAAACCGCCTGCACACGGTCTGCGAGGAAGCCTCCTGCCCCAACATCGGCGAATGCTGGTCGGCCGGGACTGCGACCTTGATGATTTTGGGGGATGTCTGCACGCGATCGTGCGGATTCTGCCATATCGCG
>CAKZJK010000505.1 GCA_936942565.1 uncultured Caulobacter sp.
AGCTCCAACGGATTGCGCTGGTTCAGTCGCGCCTCGAGGTTCGCCCGGACCTGCCGCCATTCCGCCCGCGCGATCGGCGCGTAGCGGGCGCGCTGGATGGGCGTGGGCGAGGGCTTGAAGGCGTTCTCGCGCTCGAACCGCGACAGATCCACCAGCGTGAACAGAAACGCGCCCAGCGTCCCCACGACCGCCACGGCCGAGAAGACGAGCGGCGTCCAGGACCGCCTGACCGTGCGTGTTCCGAAATCCTTGATCGCCATCGCGCGGCCCTCCACGTCGCCAGAATGGAGAAGGATTTTGGAATTACAAGGATAAACTAATTACAATCGTAATTATGAAGCTCGCGCGGCGCTCGGGAGTCCTTGTCCCTGAGGGCCCCTGACGAGGCTATAGCGCCATCCGTAGCGACGCCTTGAACGCGCGCGGCGCGCCCGGATAGACCCAGACCGGGCTGTAGGAGCTGGCCGCGTAGCGCGCGTCGAACAGGTTGTCGACCTCGGCCCGCAGGGTCAGGCTCTGTGTCAGGCCATAGTCGATCGCCGCCTTGGCCTTCCAGTAGGCGGGCAGGCGCAGGCCGCTGGCGTCGATCGCCCCGGCCCGGTCGCCGACATAGGCCGCGCCCGCCGTCACCGACCATTGCGTCCCTCGGCTCGTGGGGAAGCGGCCGATCAGATAGGCTCCGCCCGAGTGCTTGGGCACGTCCAGCACAGCGTCGGTGGGGAAGGCCGTGTCGTCGGCGCGGGCGTGGGTGTAGGCGTAGTTGACCACCACCCGCCAAGCGTCGGTCAGGCTGGCCGACAGGTCGCCCTCGACGCCCTTGCTCTTCAGCCGGCCGACCGGGGCCAGGTAGTTGGAGTCGACGGGGTCGTTGGCCAGGATGTTGCGCTTGGTGATGTCGAAGGCGGTGATCCCCAGGTCGACGCCCTTCCAGCGCCCCGAGACGCCCAGCTCGCCGCCCTTGCCGCGCTCGGGCGCGAAGCCGGCGCCGGTGCGGCCGACCCCCGAGTTCAGCACGAACGACTGGCCGTAGCTGGCGTGCAGCGCCCAGGCGTCGCTCAGGCGGTAGCGGGCGGCCATCCGGTAGTCCAGCGGCTGGCCCGTCGCCTTGCCGGCGACGCCAGTGCGGCGGTTGCGGATCTTCTGGACGTAGTCGTCATATCGCAGGGTGCCGGTCAGGCTGAGGCGGTCGGTGACCTCCCAGAGGTCCTCGACATAGAGGGTGGTGACGCCGCGGGTCTCGCGATTGTCGGTGAAGGGAAGCAGGGCCAGCGCCTGGCCGCCATAGACCGGATTGTAGATGTTGATCCCATAGGTCGCCGTGGCGCTGGGATTCCGCCGCATCAGCCCCTCGTGATAGTCGAGGGTGTAGGCCTTCAGGCCCACCGTGGGGCGGTGGACGCCCAGCGGACTGTCGATCCTGCCCGACAGCTCCAGGCGGGCCGAGATGTCGGTGACCGAGTAGTCACGCTGGCGGCGCTGGCGCCGACCAGCCGCGACTGGTCGCTGGAGAAGCCCTTTAGCGAGCCCTCGCGCCAGGCCAGGCCCCCGTTCAGCCGCCAGTCGCCGCTGAGCTGGGTCTCGCCGGTCAGCTGGTGGCGCAGGTTGCGAAAGCGCGTCACGCCGTCGCCGGGCTCACCGAAGAAGCGCGAGGCGGGCAGGGCGGTCGCATCGCCGTTCACCGCCGGCTGGCCCCGGTCGAACGGGGTGTCGAAGCGGGTCCATTCGCCGACATAGGTCAGGCGCGTCCGGTCGTTCGGACGCCAGGTCAGCGACGGGGCGATCGTCGCGCGGTCCATGGTGACGTAGTCGCGCCAGCCATCCGAATGCTCGCGCGCCACGACCAGGCGGGCGGCCAGGGTGTCGCTCAGCGGCCCGCCGACATCGACCTCGCCCCGGCGCAGGCCGAACGAGCCGACGGTCGCGGTCGCCTCGATCTTCCGGGTGAAGGTCGGGGTCTTGGAGACGATGTTGACGCGGCCTGCCGGGTCGATGTCGCCGAACAGCGAACCCGCCGGGCCCTTTAGCAGCTCCACCCGCTCGGCCACGGCCGGGTCGCGCGGCGGGGCCAGGCCCCGGTTGGCCAGGAAGCCGTCGACATAGAATTCCGCCCCGCCGTCGGGCGTGCCCAGGAAGCCGCGGATGGCGAAGTTGTCCATCACCCCGCCGCGATTGTTCTGCTGGCTGACGCCGCTGACCAGCTCCAGCACGTCGGCCAGGCGCGTGGCCCCAACGGCTTGGATCAGCTCATGCTCGACCGAGCGGCTCGAGGGCGACATGCGCTGGGTCACCGGACCGGCGCCCAGGGTCGCGTCGGCCGGACCGGCGCGGCGGCCCAGGATGACGATCTCGTCGACCGCGCCATCGGCCGGTGGCGCGGCGCCGGCGTTGGCGAGCAGGCAAGCGGCGGCGCAGCTGGAAAGCAGGGGCAACTAAAAGCTCCGTTGTAATGTTATAAAGTATCGGCTAAGCGAGCTTGGCCATGCTGTCAACGCCCCTTCAGCCCTCCGCCCCCTCCGCCCGCCGGATCGCCTCGATCGACGCCCTGAGGGGCCTCGTCATGCTGCTGATGCTGGTCGACCACACGCGCGAGTTCTTCTTCATCCACGCCCAGGTCGCCGACCCCATGGACCTGTCGAGGACCGAGCCGGCGCTGTTCTTCACGCGGCTGTCGGCGCATCTGTGCGCGCCGGTTTTCGTGGCGCTGACGGGCGTCTCGGCTTGGCTCTATGGCCAGAACGCCAAGCCGGGGGCGGACGGCGCCTCGGCTTTCCTGTTCAAGCGCGGCCTCTTTCTGGTCGTGCTGGAGCTGACCCTGGTCAATTTCGCCTGGACCTTCTCCCTGGCCCCCGAGCTGGTCTATCTGCAGGTCATCTGGGCGATCGGCCTGTCGATGATCGCGCTCTCGGCCCTGATCCGCCTGCCGCGCCCGGCCCTGATCGCGGTCGGCCTCGTCATCGTCCTGGGCCACAACCTGCTGGATCCGGTGACCGTCCCGAAGGGCGCGCCAGGCCACGCGCTCTGGGCGATCCTGCACGACCGGGGCTTCATCGACCTGCCCTGGGGCGGCCAGGCCAGGACCTCGTACCCGATCCTGCCGTGGATCGGCGTGGCGGCGCTGGGCTACGGGATCGGACCCTGGTTCAAGCTGGAGGCCGCACCGCGCCGCCAACGCCTGCTTGTTCTAGCGGCCGGGGCGCTGGCCCTGCTGGCGGTGCTGCGCGCGAGCAACCTCTACGGCGACCCCACGCCCTGGACGGCCGGCGCGACCCCGTTGCTGACGGTCATGAGCGTGCTGAACGTGACCAAGTACCCGCCCTCGGCCGACTTCCTGCTGCTGACGCTAGGCGTCGGCGCGCTGCTGATCGTGGCGCTGGAGCGCACCCCGTCCCGCCTGACCGCCATCCTCGCGGCCTTCGGCGGCGCGCCGCTGTTCTTCTACCTGGTCCACCTCTACGGCCTGCACCTGCTGAACCTCTTCGCCCTAGCCGCCCTCGGCCCCAACCACGGCGAGGCGTTCAGCGTCCCGAACGTCGCGTCGATCTGGCTCCTCGCGGCCCTGGTGGCGATCCCGTGCGGCTTCGCCACCCACGGGTTCGGCGACCTGAAGCGGCGTAGCGGCCAGGCGTGGATGAAGTATCTGTAGCGTAGTGTTCCTTCTCCCCTTGCGGGAGAAGGTGGCCTTCGAAGCAGGTCGGATGAGGGGTTTCTCGGACGGGGCCGCGCGACCCCTCACCCGGCCCTGGCGGGCCACCCTCTCCCGCAGGGGGAGAGGGGATCGGGACTGGGCTTGTCCGTTCAGCCGCGCCAATCCCCTCTCTTTGAAGAGAGGGAGGGACCCACGCGCAGCGTGGGAGGGTGAGTAGACAGGCCTGTCCGGACAAGGCGGGCCGCTGAGTGGCCCGAGACCTATCGGCCAACCCTCGTGGCCACTCACCCTCCCACCGCTTCGCGGCGGGCCCCTCCCTCTCTCCAAAGAG
>CAKZJK010000506.1 GCA_936942565.1 uncultured Caulobacter sp.
ACGAGGCGGTGTTCAGCGAGGTGTCGGAAGCGGCCAGGGCCTTTTCCTTCATCTTGCCGAGCAGGTCGGTGATGGTGTCGCCGGCGGCCAGGGCCACGTCGATGGTGGACTGACCGCGTTGCAGCGAGTCCTTCACGGAATTCATCGATTGGGCGGTGCCCGACTGCGTCTTGGACATGGCCCAGACGGCGCCGTTGTCCTTGGCGCTGCCCACCTTCTTGCCGGTGTTGATGCGCTGTTGGACGGTGCCGAGTTCGGCGTTGGTGGCGTTCAGATTTTGCAGGGCGATCAGGGCCCCGGCGTTCGTATTGATGCTGTTCAGCGCCATAACGAAACAACTCCTATTCGAGGTGTTCCGGTGTCCTTTTGACTACCGGTGGGCGTTTTACCCACGAACAGTATCCAGCAACATACTTTCGTCTTCGTTTAAGGAAGCAAGATAAAGAATTAAATACATAGACTATTTTGTTAAGGGTGAATTTGAAATTTACCTAATCTATATCTAGCTCGGTAACAAACTTGTCTCGATTTGATACATGGCCGCAAGGCGACATCATTAATTTGGATTCAGGATAACTGACCCACGCGGGTCGGCGAGGTTTCCGAGACCACGGGCGGAACGCGGCGCGAGCGGCAGGGCCTGGCCGCCGCGCGGACGGTCACGAAGAACACCAGCGCCTTCCAGGCGTCGGACAGGAAACGAAGGTGACGACGCATCGAGAGAGCCTCCTTGCCTCCCCTTCCAACGAAGAAGAGGCCGACAGGCTCCCTCGAAACCGGTTCGTCTACTTCCGGCGCGTCACCGTCACGGGCGTTCCGGCATAGTCGATCGTCGCGTCGGCCGCGTCGAAGTCGACGGACTTCACGCCCGGCCCGACGAAACGGACCTTGAACGTCCGCCGCTCGACCATGCCGTCGAAGCGGCCCGACCGGGGACCGATGGTCACGCGGCCCGTCGCGTCGTCATAGCGGATCGGAACGCGGCTATAGGCGCCGCGCTGGTAGGCCATCGACAGGCCGTCGTCCTCGTAGAGCTCGAAGGCGCCGTCCTGGCCGGTGTAGACAAGCAGGGTGATCGGCGCGTCGGGCTTCTCGCCGACATATTGCTGGACCTCCGTGGTCGGCACGATCGCGCCAGCCTTGACGAACAGCGGCATGCGCGACAGCGGCGCCCGGGCCGTGATCGTCTGGCCGCCCGCGTGGCGCTGGCCGGTCTCGAAGTCGTACCAGGCCGTTCCCGCCGGCAGGTAGACCTGTCGCGAGCGCGCCTTGAACTGGGTCACCGGCGCGACCAGGAAGGCCGAGCCGTACAGGTACTCGTCGTCGACGTTCCGCGCCTTCGGATCGTTCGGGAAGTCCATGACCAGGCCGCGCATGATGCTGGCGTCGCGGTGATAGGTCTCGCCCGCCAGGGTCAGGGTGTAGGGCATCAGCCGGTAGCGCAGGGCGTCGTACCAGGCCAGGCTCTGGTAGACCTCGGACCCCTCTGGCGCGAGGTTGTAGATCTCGCGGTACGGGAACTCTCCGTGGCTGCGGAACAGCGGCGAGAAGGCGCCGAACTGGAACCAGCGCAGGTTCAGCTCTTGCCACTCGGCCTTATGAGCCGGCTCCTGGTTCGTGTAGCGGTCCTCGACCGAGAAGCCGCCGATGTCGGTGGTCCAGTTGGGCACGCCGGACATCGACAGGTTCACCCCGGCCGAGATCTGGTCGCGGAAGTCGTCCCAGCGGGCCACGACGTCGCCGCTCCACACCGCCACGCCATTGCGCTGGATGCCGCCGAACGCCGAGCGCGAGAGAATGAAGCTCCGCTTGTTCGGGTTCAGCGCGTGCTCGCCCTCGAAGACGCCCTGGGTGTGGATCAGCGGATAGGAGTTGAAGAACTCCGCGCCCGGTCCCATCGCCGTCGGCCCCATGCGCAGCGTGCGCTCGGGGATGTCGAGGTTGGAGTGCATGTCCGGCTCGTCGCTGTCCATCCACCAGGCGTCGACGCCGTAGCGCTTCAGGCTGTCCTTGACCTGGCGCCAGTAGATGTCGCGCGCTTCCTTGGAATAGGGGTCGTAGAACGAGTTCAGATAGCCCGGCCCCACCCAGTCCAGCGCGCCCTGCTCGATGTTGCGCTTGTACATGTGGCCCTTGGCGTCGAGCTCCTTGAAGTGCTCGGTCCACGGATAGAACTTGGCCCAGATCGAGATCATGAAGTGGCCGTTCATCCCGTGGATGTCGTCCAGCATCTTCTGGGGATCGGGGAAGCGCGTCTCATCGAACCTGTGGCTGCCCCACTGGTCGTCCTTCCAGTAGCGCCAGTCCATCACGACGTTGTCGATCGGCAGCTTGCGGTCGCGATATTCCTTGAGCACGCCGACGATCTGGTCCTGGGTCTCGTAGCGCTGGCGGCTCTGCCAGAAGCCATAGGCCCAGCGCGGCATGGCCTGCGCCTTGCCGGTCAGCTCGCGATAGCCGGACACCACCTGGTCCAGGTTCTCGCCCGAGACGAAGTAGTAGTCGACCGCATGGGCGACATCCGAGGTCAGGGTCAGGGACTTCTGCTGGGCGGCCGGGATCGGATCATTGTGCAGCAGGGCGATGTAGCCGTCCTCCGGCTTCCATTCGATCCGCACCTTGTGGCGCGCCCCGGCCTTCATCGGGACGGTGAAGTCGTGGAACCACGGATTCCAGTTCTGCCGCCAGCGGTCGATCTTCAGCTGGCCGTCGACCCACAGCTTGGCGTAGCTGGACGAGTACAGCTTGAACTTCTGGACGCCGCTGGTCTTGGGCTCGACATAGCCCTCCCAGACCACGCTGGCGCCCTTGAGCGGCTTCTTGTCCGCGCCGGTCAGCTCGGCCGGCCAGTTGGGCAGGTCCCTCAGATACTGGTAGTTCACGTCCGCCTCGACGCGGGTCAGCTTCAGCTGGCCGCCCACGTAGTACTTGGCGGTGAAGCCGCCCGCCTTGCCGGCGGCGTCGAACAGCTTCAGGTCGCGCGATGCCAGGGCGTAGGGCTTGGGATCGCCGAAACGCGTGATGCCGTTGTTGTCCCAGAGGATCCCGTAGTTGCGGGTCGACAGCACGAACGGGATGGCGATGTCGCGATTGTACTGGGCCAGCTCGACGTCCTGGCCGTTGTAGTTCATCTGGCCGTTCTGGTGCTGGCCAAGGCCGTAGAAGCCTTCGTCCGTGTTCGGATTGAAGCGCTGGCTGACCGCGTGGAAGTCCTTGCCGTCGATGGTCACGGGCTTGAAGGCCGAGCGGCCCTGCTCGGCCAGGACCGTCTTGCCCGCCGCGTCCTTGAACGAGACCGCGCCGTCCTTCAGCGTCACCTCGGCCGTGGCCTTGCCGGCGCTCAGCACGACCTTGCCGCCGGCCTCCGTCACGGTGAAGCCCGAGGTCCTCGGCGCGGCGATCACCATCAGGCTGGGCGGGACCTTGATCTCGTCGGTCGGCGAGGCGGTGACCTGGATCGCGCGGTCGCTCATCACCCGTAGCCGGACCTTCTTGGCTGGGCCCGAGGCGGGGGTGACGATCACCCCGTCGGCGGTCTTCTCGAAGGCGCCGTCCAGCGCGAGGGCCGAGGACGAGGCCATCAGGGCCAAGCCGAAGGCGGCCCCCTTGAGCGTGATTTGGGCGAGGATACGCATGGCGACAGGCTCCGTCAGTAGGTCGCGAGCTTGACCCGCAGGACCTGCGAGCCGCTGGTGAAGTTGAGGCCGTAGTCGGTCTGGTCGCCGTTCCACAGGCGGTCGAAGACCCATTGGCCGTTCTCGAAGTGGCCTTCCTCGACACGCGCCAGCATCATCGGCTTGCCGTCCTGGACGGCGCGGCCGAACTCGACGCGGACATCGCGTCCCGTGACCAGGAATTCGTCGGGAGAAAGCTGGGCGACCAGGCCGCCGCCGTCGGGTCCCTTCGGGCCAGCCGGACGATCCTTCAGCCAGGTCCAGTCCGAGGCGCCGAACTGCCACTTGCCGTAGCGCAGGC
>CAKZJK010000507.1 GCA_936942565.1 uncultured Caulobacter sp.
CCTGCAAAGCGGTAGGACCGTCCGGGCAAATTGGCTAGTTTCCGCGCCATGACGATCCAGCAGCCCATCTCCGCCCCGGTTCCGCAAGAGTCAGTGCCCGCGTCAGTGCCTGGGGCCGCGCCCGCCGAGGCGCCGGCCAAGCTCACGCCGATGATGGAGCAATACCTCGACATCAAGGCGGCCCATCCGGGGCTGATGCTGTTCTACCGGATGGGCGATTTCTACGAGCTGTTCTTCGAGGACGCGGAAGTGGCCTCGAAGGCGCTCGGCATCGTGCTGACCAAGCGCGGCAAGCACCAGGGCGCTGACATTCCGATGTGCGGCGTGCCGGTGGAGCGCTCCGAGGACTATCTGCATCGCTTGATCGCGCAGGGCATCCGCGTCGCCGTGTGCGAGCAGATGGAGGATCCGGCCGCGGCGCGGGCGCGCGGCTCGGTCGGGGCGACGTCGGCCAGGTCCAACAGGCGGGCGATCTTCTCCGACCAGTTCACGGCGGGCGCGATCGAGGCCGCGACGCCGGCGCCCAGCAGGAAGGCGCGGTCCGGATCGGCGACCAGGCGCTCGGCGGCCTTGGCAAAGCCTTCCTTGTCGAGGTCGGGCAGCGCGCCCTTCTTGAACGCCTTGCTCAGGTTGCCGATCGTGCGTTCGACCAGGCCCTGGAAGTGGCGGATGATTTCGTGGACCGTGACGCCCCGCGCCTCGGCCTCGGGAATGGCGATCTTCTGCAGGGCGTGCTGCAGGTCGGTGCCGGACGCCTCGAGCTTCTCGACGAGGTCGGGCCGGTGCAGCAGCTCGAAGGGCGTGGCCTTGTGGCGGGTCAGCCAGCCTTCCAGTAGGCGGCCGATCCGGTCGCGGGCGTGGGCGGTGTAGAGATCGGCCGGCTGGACGCAGAGCGGGTCGCGCTCTTCCTCGTCCTTCTTCGGCTTGCCGCCGTCGACCATGCCCTTGGTGAAGATGGCGATCGACTTGTATTCGCCGGTCGAGGGGTTCAGCGTCTCCTTGCTGACCCGCACGGCCACGGCGCGGCTCTGCTCCAGGACGTCTTCAGCCGTCTGGATGGCGTGCGCGCGGTTCTCGGTGGCGATCTCGAGCGTCCACTGCGCGCCGACCTTCCGTCGGACAAAAAGCTCGTAATGGATTTGGCTCATTCAGTGGTCGCTCCCGAGGCGCGACTATGGCTTGCGAGACCTTAAGGTGAGGTTGAGGAAAACCCAGGTTGGGGGCCGCCACGATCGCGCCTTGCTGAGGCCGCAAAGGCTTCGGAGTAAGGCCGGGAAAGCTTTGCCGCGACGCGCGTTGAAGCTGGGACGCTCGACCGATAGGATCGGCCGGGCGCGGAAGGCGAAGGATAAGATCGGATAGATGGCTGCCATCACCCTCATTGACGACGACGAGAACATCGTCGCCTCGATCGCGATGACCCTGCAGGCGCATGGCCACACCGTGAACCACTTCCACGACGGGGTGTCCGGGCTGGAGGGCGTCGAGGCCAATCCGCCGGATCTCGTGATCCTCGACGTCAAGATGCCCCGCATGGACGGCATGGAAGTGCTGCGCCGCCTGCGCCAGCACTCCGAGATCCCCGTGATCATGCTGACCTCCAAGGACGAGGAGATCGACGAGGTCCTGGGCTTCAACCTCGGCGCCGACGACTACATGCACAAGCCGTTCAGCCAGCGCCTGCTGGTCGAGCGGGTCAAGGCGGTGCTGCGGCGCGCGCGGCCCGAGGGCGAGACCGCCCCGGCCGACCCGAACGCGCCTGGCTCGAAGGTCATGAAGCGCGGCAAGCTCACGCTCGATCCGGCCCGCCACGACAGCCTGTGGGACGGCAAGCCCGTGCGCCTGACCGTCACCGAGTTCCTGCTGCTGCAGGCCCTGGCCCAGCGCCCCGGCTTCGTGAAGAGCCGCGACAACCTGATGGACGCGGCCTACGACGATCAGGTCTATGTCGACGACCGCACGATCGACAGCCACATCAAGCGCATGCGCAAGAAGTTCCGTCAGGTCGATCCGGAATTCGACTCCATCGAGACCCTGTACGGCGTTGGCTACCGTTACCGCGAGGCCTGAGCCGGCGGGAGGCGACGCGCCCCCTCCCCGGCGCCGCCTGGCTTGGCCGCGCGGCTCGCGGCTGGGCCGGCTGATCATCACGCTCAACGTCCTGGCCCTGGTCATCGTGGTGGTCGGGGCGCTGGTGCTGAACGAGCTGCGCAGCGGCCTCGTCAACGCCCGGATCGACAGCCTCAGCACCCAGGGCGAACTGATCGCCAACGTGATCGACCAGTCGGCGACGGTGGGCGAGCCCGAACCCGCGCTCGATCCCTACACCGCCAGCGCCATCTTCCAGCTGCTGTTCATCCCGCGCTCGCAGCGGGCCCGTCTGTTCGACGCCCACGGCAAGGTGCTGGCCGACTCGTTCGTGGTCGCCGACCGCGTCGACTGGAAGGTGCTGCCGCCCGCCCGCAAGCCCGGCCAGACCCAGGACGGCCCCCAGAAGACCCCCGCCGAGCAGGCCAAGGCCGAGCGCGCCCAGAAGGCCCTGGCCGACGAGATCGCCCAGGCCATGAAGGGCCGCACGGTCGCGGGCACCCGCATCTCCGAGAACGGCGAGCGGGTCGTCTCGGTCTCGATCCCGATCCAGCACGTGCGCGCCATCCTGGGCGTCCTGACCCTGGAGGCGGGCGACGTCGACGAGATCATCTCGGCCGAGCGGCGGGCCCTGCTGCCCTTCATCATCGTGGCCATGACCGCCATCGTGCTCTCCAGCGTGCTGCTGCACCGACTGATCGCCATGCCCGTGCTGCGCCTGGCCCGCGCCGCCGACCACGTCCGCCTGCAGGGCGCGCGCGCCATCTCGCTGCCCGACCTGTCGCGCCGCCACGACGAGCTGGGCGACCTCTCGCGCTCGCTGGAGGAGATGACCCATTCGCTGTCCGAGCGCATGGACGCCATCGAGCGCTTCGCCGCCGACGTGGCCCACGAGATCAAGAACCCGCTGACCTCGATCCGCTCGGCCATCGAGACCCTGGACCTGGTCACCGACCCGGCCGCCCGGGCCCGCCTGCTGGCCATCCTGCAGAACGACGTCAACCGCCTGGACCGGCTGGTCACCGACATCTCCAACGCCTCGCGCCTGGACGCGGAGCTGTCGCGCGACGCGCCCAAGGCGATCGACCTCAACCGCCTGCTGACCGAGGTCTCGAGCCTCTACGAGGCCCAGCTGCGGCCCGGCGAGGCCCCCGGCAGCGTGCGCGTCAGCCTCTCCCTGGCCGATCCCAGCCATCCGGCCTCGATCCTGGCCCGCGAGACCCCGATCGGCCAGGTGTTCCGCAACCTGATCGACAACGCCCGCTCGTTCAGCCCCGCCGACGGCGAGGTCCGCGTCAGCCTCTCCCGCGCCAAGGGCCGCCTGATCGCCGCGGTCGAGGACGACGGCCCCGGCATGCCGCCCGACAATCTCGAGACCATCTTCGAGCGCTTCTACACCGACCGGCCGCACCAGGGCTTCGGCCAGAATTCGGGCCTCGGCCTGTCGATCTCCAAGCAGATCATCGACGCCCATGGCGGGCGGATCTGGGCCGAGAACCGCCCCGGCCCGGTCGATGACGAGGGCAATCCGACCGTGTCCGGCGCCCGCTTCATCGTCCGGCTGCCGGCGTCTTGAGCACCGGGCCTGCCAGCATTCATGCGTCGGCCGTCAAGGTCGGGGACCACGCCGTGCTGATCCGCGGGCCCTCGGGCGCCGGAAAGTCGCGCCTGGCGTTCGATCTGATTCTCGCCGGCCGCGCCGGGCAGATCCCGCCGGCGGTCCTGGTCGGCGACGACCGTGTTCATCTCGCCACACGCGGCGGAGAAATGTGGGTCAGCGCGGCCCCCGCTTTGGCCGGCCTGATCGAGATTCGCGGGCTCGGCATCCGCGCCTGCGACCACGTGTCCGAGGCGCCGATCGGTCTCATTGTCGATTTGATGGCCGCGGATGCGG
>CAKZJK010000508.1 GCA_936942565.1 uncultured Caulobacter sp.
ACATATAAAGGGAGGTTCGGGCCATGGGGCGTAAGCTCTGGTTACATGAGGTCATGGGGGCGGCGTCGGTGCTGGCCCTCGCGACGGCGGGCGCGGCGCACGGCCAGGCCGTCGAGGAAGTTGTCGTCACCGCTCAGAAGCGAGCCGAGAACGTCCAGGACGTGCCGATCGCGATCTCGGCGTTCACGGCCAACGCCCTGCAGGAGAGGGCTGTGGGCAATGTCGCCCAGCTGTCCAACTTGGCGCCTAACGTCACCCTGGACGGCGGCACGCCGTTCTCGGGTTCGCCGTCGGTGCTGTCGGCCTATATCCGCGGCATCGGCTCCGACGACTTCGCGTTCAACATCGACCCCGGCGTCGGCATCTATGTCGATGGCGTCTATCTGGCCCGCACCGTCGGCGCCAACCAGGACCTGCTGGACGTCGAGCGCATCGAGATCCTGAAAGGCCCGCAAGGCACGCTCTTTGGCCGCAACACCATCGGCGGCGCGATCTCGATCGTCACGCGCGAGCCGGGCGATACGTTCAAGTTCAAGGGCGACGTCACCGTCGGCAGCTTCAACCTGATGCAGGCGCGCGGCAGCGCCGACCTGCCCCTGGCGGAGGGTCTGTCCTCGTCGATCACCTTCGGGATCAAGAGCCGCGAAGGCTATGTCGAACGCATCCCGTTCCCCGATGCGCGCGCCCGCAACACCACCACCTACACCGCCTTCCCGTCGTCCGACTACAACACCGCGTCGAGAGAGGGCGGCGAGAACAGCTGGAACCTGCGCGGTAAGATCAAGTGGAAGGGCGAGGCGACCAAGGTCGTGCTGGCGGCCGACTATACGCGCGAGGACAGCGGCGGCCTGGCCAACACCCTCATCGGCACGACCGTCACCGTTCCGGGAAATTTCGCCGGCACGACCAACCTGCCGGGCACGGCCTTCGACCCGACGGGCACGACCGGCTTTCTGTTCGGCGGGCTGTACAATTTCTGCATCGGCGCGACGCCCACCCAGATCGCCGCCCGCAACGCCCAGGCCCTGTGCGGCGTGCGCGGCACGCAATACAGCCCCGGCCTGCACGTCGCCTCTCTGGCCAGCGTCAATGTCGACGCCGATCCGAACAACGACCGGCTGCCTTATGACAGCCGCTTCGTCAGCAAGGACATCGACAAGAGCTACGCCACCGGCAACAGCTTCTCGAACCTGGTCAATTGGGGCACGGGCCTCACGGTCGAGCACAGCCTGGCCGACGATGTGACGCTGAAGTCCATCACCGCCTATCGCAAGCTTCTGTGGAAGAGCGGCACCGACGCGGATGGCTCACCGCTGAACGTCGGCCAGCTCAGCTTCGACATGAAGCAGTGGCAGTTCAGCCAGGAACTGCAGTTGTTGGGCTCGGCCTTCGACAAGAAGCTGAACTATGTGCTGGGCGGCTACTACTTCAAGGAAAAGGGCTCGCTGCACGACTACGTCACCTTCGATGAAGGCCTGCTGCAGGTCGATGCCCCCAACCAGCTGGATACCAAGAACTCCGCCGCCTTCGGCCAGATCGATTGGCGGCCGATCGAGCTGATCGGGGTCACGATCGGTGGTCGCTACACCAAGGAAAAGAAGCTGTTCGAGGGCGGGCAGCAGGACTTGAACGGCTTCAACTACAAGCTCTTCGGCTGTTCCGACGCCAATGGGAACATCAGGCCGAACGGGGCCTTCCCGCTGGCGCCGATCTCTTGCCAGATCGGCCTCAACTATCCGGATCCCAGCAATCCGGTGCGGGTCTACGCGCCGGGCGTCAACGAGCAGACGTTCAGCAATTTCTCGCCCAAGATCGGGGTGCAATTGCACCCGGCTGAAGACCTGATGGGCTATGTCAGCTGGTCGAAGGGTTACAAGACCGGGGGCTGGACCACCCGTCTGACCAATCCTCAACTGACGGCCCAGCCCTTCGGCGAGGAGACCGCCACCACCTGGGAGGCCGGCTTCAAATCCAAGCTGCTGGACCGCCGCCTGCAATTGAACGGCTCGGTGTTCCAGACCCAGTACGACGGCATCCAGCTGAACTTCCAGCAGGGCACGTCGCCGACCATCCGCAACGCCGGTAACGCCAAGATCAAGGGCGTGGAACTGGAGGCGGTCGCCGTCCCCGTGGAAGGCCTGACCCTCAACGCCTCGATGGGCTATCTACACGCCCGCTACACCGACGTGCTGGCTGGCGTGCTGGCGGTCAGCGGGCCCAACCCCTTCCAGGCCGGAACCTTCGTCGGGGCGTCGCTTCCCAAGACGCCGAAGTGGAAGATCAACTTCAGCCCGCGCTACGCGTTAAAGCTGGCCAACGGCGGGTCGATCACGGCCATCGGCGACTGGACCTACACCTCCAGCATCTGGAACAACGCCCAGCGCACCTATCTGCTCAAGCGTCCGGCCGTCCAGGTCGTCAACGCCAGCCTGGCCTACGCCGATCCGGGCGGCGCCTGGACCATCACGGTCGGCGGCACGAACCTGACCGACAAGCGCTACCTGACGACGGGCAACGAGAACATCGCCGCCGGCGCCATCTTCGGCACCTACAGCCGGCCGCGCGAAGCCTATGTCCGCCTCGGCGTGACGTTCTGACCAAAGGCGGGGCGAGGCGCCCGCCGCCCGCCCCATTTCGCCCCTCGGGGCTTGTTGATTGAGGAGCGTGAGATCGCGATGAACGACATGAGCCAACGTCCCGTGGCGATCGACGCGCCCCTGCTATCGGCCGATCGGTGGGCCGAACGGCTATTCTCCGACGGCTGGCGCGCGGCCCAGGGCGGCGTGATCGACGTGCTGGAGCCGGCGACCGAGACGGTGCTGACCCGCGTGGGCCGCGCCGACCGCTCGGACGTCGCCCGCGCCGCCGCCTCGGCCAAGGCGGCTCAACCGGCCTGGGCGGCCCTGACCGCCGACGCGCGGCAGAAGGTGCTGCTGCGCGCCGCCGACCTCTTGGAACAGCACGCCGCCGACCTCGCGCCCTGGATCATGCGCGAGAGCGGTTCGGTGGGCGGAAAGGCCGCCGTCGAGCTCGAGCATGCCGCGGGTTTCGTGCGGCAGGCCGGCGTGATGGCGACCGAGGCCGCCGGTCTGGTCTTGCCCGCTGCCCCGGGCAAGACCAGCATCGCCCGTCGCGCGCCCTTGGGCGTGGTGGCGGTGATCTCGCCGTTCAACTTCCCGCTGGTCCTGTCGATCCGCGCCGTCGCCCCCGCCTTGGCGGCCGGCAACGCGGTTGTGTTGAAGCCCGACCCGCGCACCCCGATTAGCGGCGGCTTTCTGATTGCTCGCGTGTTCCAGGCCGCGGGGCTGCCCGAGGGGCTGCTCCATGTGCTGCCGGGCGACGCCGAGGCGGGTGACGCGCTGTGCCGAGATCCGAACATCGCCATGATCGCCTTCACCGGCTCCACCGCCGCGGGCCGCAAGGTCGGCGAGGTCGCGGGTGGTCACCTGAAGAAGGTGGCCTTGGAGCTGGGCGGCAAGAACCCGCTGATCATCCTCGACGACGCCGATCCGGATGTCGCCGCTTCCAATGCGGCCTGGGCCGCTTGGCTGCACCAGGGACAGGTCTGCATGACCGCCGGGCGGCTGCTGATCCAGCGCGGGATCCACGACGCGGTGGTCGAGCGCCTGGTCGCCAAGGCGGCGCATCTGCCGGTCGGCGATCCGATGCGCGGCGACGTGGCCCTGGGTCCGCTGATCAGCCGCGGTCAGTTGGAACGCGTTCACGCCATCGTCTCGGACACGGTCGCGGCCGGAGCGCGCCTTGTCGCCGGCGGGACCTATCAGGGCCTCTGCTACGCGCCGACCGTACTGACCGGCGTCGCGCCGGGCATGCGGGCCTTCGAAGAGGAAATCTTCGGCCCCGTGGCGGCGGTCACCGTCTTCGACGATCTTCCGGAGGCCGCGCGCCTGGCCAACGACGGTCCCTACGGCCTGGCGGCGGGGATCATCACCGGCTCTGTGGGGCGCGGCATGGACCTGG
>CAKZJK010000509.1 GCA_936942565.1 uncultured Caulobacter sp.
TCATGGGCAACCGCCGCTAAGACCGGCGCTCCGGAGCGGACCAGACGAGCCCCGGCGGGAAACCGCCGGGGCTTTTTCTTTTGCCCGATCGACCCCACATTGACGGCGATGGAGACGATGATGATCCGGACCCTCGCCCTCGCCGCCGCTTTGGCGACCACCGGCCTCGCCCACGCCGAGACAGTGCTTCCGGCCTATCCGCCGACGGCCAAGACGCCGAGCCTGTCCGCGCCGCTGAACCTGAAGCCGGTCGGCCCGATCGAGCTGCGCTACGCCCAGGCGCCGGCCCCGCTGCCGAGGGGCGTGGCGCGGACGGCGATCGAGCGCCGCGAAGGCGGGGTGTCGGGCGGAATCGGAGTGTTGTGCGGCATCCAGCCTAGCGCGGACACCAGCGGCGTCGGCACGGCGCGGGGCTATGACAACGACGGCCGCTTCGTCGGCGCCAAGCTCGGCTTTTCGTTCTAAGGCTCGGACTTCATGTCCGACGCGTGGCGGGCGCGGAACCGCGCGCCTTCGCCGCCACGCTCAGTCGACGACCGAGAACTTGCCCTTTTCGAACAGTCTCAGCACCTGGGCCAGCTCGTGGCCGCGCTTGAGGATCTGGCCGCCCTGGCCGAACACCGCCCAGGCGCCCTGCTTGCGGGCCAGGGCCGGGTGCTTCTCGACGCGATAGAGCGGCGCCTCGGCCGCGTGTCGGAAGATCGAGAACACGGCGCGGTCCGAAAGCCCGGCGATCCCATAGTCGCGCCACTCGCCGGCGGCGACCATCCGGCCATAGAGGCGCATCAGCTGATCGAGCTCGCGCCGCTCGAAGAACACGACGCCGCCAACGGGGGTGGGCTGGGATTCCAGGGCCATGACGCGAATCTAGTCCGAAAACGGCCGATTGGAACAGCATCGTGTCGGGCGGGACACGGCGGGCGGAAATGACACGCGACGGCCACGGCGCGCCCTGAAACGACCTTATTTCGGTCCTTCGCCCGCCCGTTTGCGGGTCGATAAGGTCAGTGTCGGCTGATCGGAGACCCTGTGGTCAGGATCCTGAACAGCCCCCCCAGCCCCCAGATCGCGGGCCGGTCGGCCGACAAACCTTAGCTATCCCTCCCCCAATGAGCCCGCGCGGATTTCCCCTCCCGCGCGGGCTTTTTGCGTTTGGTCGCTCTTGTAACAAGGCCGAGACACTCGCCGCGCCGCGGACATGACCCGCCCCCAAAGGACCTTGGTTTGGCCAAGCCCTCGCCGGGTTGGGGGCCGATAAGGTCAGTGTCGACGAAGACGGATCGGGGTCCTGTCCAGCCCCCCCAGCCCCTCCGGTCCACCCCACTTCGGCGACGCTTAAGGAACCCGCGCGGCCATTCCCCTCCCGCCGCGCGGGTTTTCCTTGTCTGGGAAGCGGCGCTCGGAAAGCGGCGAACGCGAGCGGGACGCGGGGATCAGCGCTCGGCGGCGGGCGACTGCAGCACGCCCAGGATGCGGCCGCCCTTGGCGCCCTGCACAAGCACCACGCTCGCCAGATCCGGGTCGGCGGCGGGCGGCAGGCGATAAAGCCGCGGCTTGCCCGCCCAAGGGCCCAGGCGAACCAGTTCGCGCACCACGTTGCGGTGGGTCAGGGTCTGGCCCTTGTTGTCGCCGCGCTTGACGGCGATGTCCTGCTCGCGCGGATCGTAACGCACCAGCCACACCTCGCCGCCGCCACGCGGCGCGGGGCCCGAGCCGACGGCGATCCGGGTCTTGCCGACGAATTCCATGTCCGGAGGATTGGCCGGCGCCTTGGCGGCCGCCTTGATCAGGTCCTCGATCGCCTCGGCCTTGGCCCCGGAGGCCTGGACGCGGCCGGCGACCACCATCTGGGGCGTGGGAACATCGCGCAGGGCGAACTTCTTGGCGTAGGCGCGCTGGCGCTCGGCGAAGTCCGGCTTGGCGAAGGTGTCCTTCCAGCCGAGATAGTCCCAGTAGTCGACCGAATAGGTCAGGGCCAGGACGCCCTCGCGCTGGGACAGCTCGGCGGCCAACTGGTTGGCCTTGCCGCAGGACGAGCAGCCTTGGGCGGTGAACAGCTCGACCACCACGGGCGGCTTTCCGGCCCACGCGGCCGACCCCCAAGCCAGGGACGACACGACGCCGGACAGGGCCAGGCAAAACAGGGAGAGGGCGGCCTTACGCATTGCGGGTCACTTAAGCCAAGAACGCCCAGGATATCCGTTCACGAGGCCGTGAATAGCGGCGGTCCATGGGGAGAAACGGTGGAGACATCGCTTTCACGCGCCCCAAAACGACGAAGTCGGGCCGGAAACGAAAACGGCCGGCCCCGCCAGGAGCCGGCCGTCTCGTTTCAAGCCTCGCGGCTCTCGCTTAGTCCGCGCGCGCCAGGTTGCGCAGCACGTAGTTCAGCACGCCGCCGTTCTTGAAGTATTCAAGCTCGGTCGGGGTGTCGATGCGGCAGCGCACCGGGAAGCGGGCGATGCGGCCATCGGTCGGGCGATACAGCTCGACGATCAGCTGCTTGCGCGGCGCCAGATCCGTCAGACCACGGATCGAGACGATTTCCTCGCCGGTCAGCTCCAGCTTCTGCCAGCCGTCCTGGACGAACTGCAACGGCAGCACGCCCATGCCGACCAGGTTCGAGCGGTGGATGCGCTCGAAGCTTTCGCAGATCACGGCGCGAACGCCGAGCAGCTTGGTGCCCTTGGCGGCCCAGTCACGCGAGCTGCCGGTGCCGTACTCCTTGCCGCCAAAGACGACCGCCGGGCGGCCTTCTTCCTGGTACTTCATGGCCGCGTCATAGATCGACATCACTTCGCCGGTCGGGAAGTGCTTGGTCACGCCGCCCTCGATGTCCGGCGTGATGCGGTTGCGGATCCGGATGTTGGCGAACGTGCCGCGCATCATCACTTGGTGGTTGCCGCGGCGGGCGCCGTAGCCGTTGAAGTCCACCGGCTGGACGCCGTTGTCGATCAGGAACTTGCCGGCGGGGCTGGACGCCTTGATCGAACCGGCCGGGCTGATGTGGTCGGTGGTGATCGAGTCGCCGAACACGGCCAGGATGCGGGCTTCCACGATGTCGGTCACCGGGGTCGGCGTCATCGACATGTTGGGGAAGTACGGCGGGTTCTGGACGTAGGTGGAGTCGGCTTCCCAGGCGTAGGTCTGGCCGCCGGTCACCTTGATGCCCTGCCAGTTCTTGTCGCCCTTGAAGACGTCGCCGTAGCGGGTGGCGAACATCTTCTCGTTGATCGCCTTGCGCTGCAGGGCGGCGATGTCCTCGTTCGAGGGCCAGATGTCCTTCAGGTAGACGTCGTTGCCCTTCTTGTCCTGGCCGATCGGCTGGGTGGCCAGGTCGATCTTCAGGCTGCCGGCCAGGGCGTAGGCCACCACCAGCGGCGGCGAGGCCAGGTAGTTGGCGCGCACGTCCGGGTTCACGCGGCCTTCGAAGTTGCGGTTGCCCGAGAGCACCGAGCAGGCGACCAGGTCGTTGTCGTTGATCGTCTTGCTGATGGCTTCCGGCAGCGGACCGGAGTTGCCGATGCAGGTGGTGCAGCCGTAGCCCACCAGGTTGAAGCCCAGGGCGTCGAGCGACTTGGTCAGGCCGGCCTTGGCCAGGTAGTCGGTGACCACCTGCGAGCCGGGGGCCAGCGAGGTCTTCACCCACGGCTTGACCTTCAGACCCTTGGCGACCGCGTTCTTGGCCAGCAGGCCGGCGGCGATCAGCACCGAGGGGTTGGAAGTGTTGGTGCACGAGGTGATGGCCGCGATGACCACGTCGCCGTGACCGACGTCGAAGTTCTCGCCTTCGACCGGGGCGCGCAGCTCGGGGTTCTCGGCTTTGCCGAACTCACCAGCCAGCGACTCGGCGAACTTGGCGGCGGCGTCGGCCAGCAGGACGCGGTCCTGCGGGCGCTTCGGACCGGCCAGCGAGGGCTGGACGCTCGACAGGTCCAGTTCCAGCGTGTCGGTGAAGGTCGGCTCGGCGACGCCGGGCTCCCACCACAGGCCCTGCTCCTTGGCGTAGGCTTCGACCAAGGCGACGCGCTCGGCCGTGCGGCCGGTGCCCTTCAGATAGGCGATGGTCGAGGCCGAGATCGGGAAGAAGCCGCAGGTGGCGCCGTATTCCGGCGCCATGTTGGCGATCGTCGCCTGGTCTTCCAGGGTCAGGTTCGCCAACGCGTCGCCGAAGAATTCAACGAACTTGCCGACCACGCCCTTCTTGCGCAGCATCTGGGTGACGGTCAGCACCAGGTCGGTGGCCGTCGCGCCTTCCGGCATGGCGCCGGTCAGCTTGAAGCCGATGACTTCCGGGATCAGCATCGGGATCGGCTGGCCCAGCATCGCGGCCTCGGCCTCGATGCCGCCCACGCCCCAGCCCAGGACGGCCAGGCCGTTGACCATGGTCGTGTGGCTGTCGGTGCCGACGACGGTGTCGGGATAGGCGACTTCGGCGCCGTCGACTTCGTTCGTCCAGACGGTCTGGGCCAGGTATTCCAGGTTCACCTGGTGGCAGATACCGGTGCCGGGCGGCACGACGCGGAAGTTGTTGAACGCCGACGAGCCCCAGCGCAGGAAGCGGTAGCGCTCGATGTTGCGCTCGTACTCGCGCTTGACGTTGTCGTCATAGGCCTTCGGGTTGCCGAAGTTGTCGACCATGACCGAGTGATCGATCACGAGGTCGACGGGGTTCAGCGGGTTGATCTTGGCCGGGTCGGCGCCCAGGGCGACCATGGCGTCGCGCATGGCGGCCAGGTCGACGACGGCGGGAACGCCGGTGAAGTCCTGCATCAGCACGCGCGCGGGGCGGAAGCTGATCTCGTGCTCGACCGAGCCCTTGTTCTGCAGCCAGGCGGCTACGGCCTTCAGGTCGTCCTCGGCGACCGAGACGCCGTCTTCGTTGCGCAGCAGGTTCTCGAGAAGCACCTTCATCGAGACCGGCAGCGAAGAAGTTCCGGCAAGACCGGCTTCCTCGGCGGCGCGAAGGCTGTAATAGACGTAGGTCTTGCCGCCGACGGTAAGCTCGCGACGGGCTTTCAGGCTGTCCACAGACGCCATATTCAAGGATCCTTCTCTGTCCACGGCCGCCCGAAAACCACTCCCGGGATCACGCGCTGATCGAAGAGGACCCACAGCGTCCGCCTCCGCGCCGCGTACCACCCAAACCGACTGGAGGGGGACGACCGCGCGCTTCTTAGCGCCGCGTTGGCTCAACGTCCATGTCGCGCGCGGGGTCTTGGCGTGTTGAGAGTTGTTCTCATAAAGGATTTGGCGATTACACGCGGCGAGCGCCGACTGTTCTCGAACCTCGACCTGACCCTGGCCGCCGGCGAAGCCGCCGTGCTGGCGGCGGTGCCGGAGGCCGTGATCATGCGGCCGTCGGTGGTGTTCGGCCCCGAGGACCAGTTCACCAACCGCTTTGCGGGGCTGGCGCGGATCTCGCCGTTCCTGCCGCTGATCGGCGGCGGTGAGACGAAGATGCAGCCGGTCTATGTCGGCGATGTCGCCACCGCCGTGGCCGATGCGGTCGACGGCAAGGCGCAAGCGGGCGCCACCTATGAGCTCGGCGGACCGGAGGTGCTGAGCTTCCGCGAGATCCTCAAGATCATCCTGGATACCACCGACCGTGACCGCGCGCTGCTGCCGCTGCCGTTCGGGCTCGCCAAGCTGCAGGCCGCGGTGCTGCAGTTCGCGCCGGGGCCGCTGAAGCTGACGCCGGACCAGGTCGAGCTCTTGCGCCACGACAATGTGGTGTCGGAGGCGGCCAAGGCAGCCGGGCTGACCCTGCAGGGCCTCGGCATCACGCCGGATTCGCTCGAGGCGGTCGCCCCGCAATATCTCTGGCGCTTCCGTCCCTCCGGGCAGTTTCAGCGGAAGAATGCGTGAGGGACACGCCACCCTCTCCACGTCATTGCGAGGAGCGAAGCGACGAAGCAATC
>CAKZJK010000510.1 GCA_936942565.1 uncultured Caulobacter sp.
GGGAGAGGGAGGTCCTACAGATAATCCAACAAGCTCGGCGGGCCCGCCATGGAGCCATCCGCGTTGAACATCTGGCCCAGCTTGTCGCGCGAGGCCTGGAGCTCGACCATCTTGGCGTAGGTCTCCGAGCTCCAACCAGAGGCCTGGCGCTCCTCGGTCGTCATGCCGGCGTAGCGGGTGATCATCGCCTTGCCGAAGCCGCCCTCGTCCTCGCTGGTCGACTGGTAGCTCGATTTGATCGCGGCGCTGTCGCGCGAGCGAATCTCGACCTTGGCCATCTGGGCCTCGTGGGCCGAGAACTGGCTGTCCTTGTTCAGGGCCACCGCCGCCAGCGAGCGGTCGTCGAAGCGGCGGAAGTCGATGTCGCCGCTGTTGGGGTCCTTGGCCGCGTCCGGATGGACGGCCAGCGAATACTGCTTGTCCAGCGCGGCGCGGACGTCGGTGGCGACCTTGCCGAACTCGCGGGTCTTGGCGCCGGCCACCACGCTTCCAGCGTCGTGCATGTAGGCCGCGACGGTGTCGTTCTGGACGCCGACGGGCGCCAGGCCCGGACGGGCGATGGCCTGGCCGCGGGCCTCGACCAGGGCCGCGCGGTCGCGGCTCCAGGCGGCCGAGGCCTTCTCCTCGGGGCCGGCGGTGTCCATCTGGTCGAGGGCGGTCTGGTAGAGGCTGGCGTAGTCGCCGGTCAGCCGCGCCTGGGCGGCGGGGGCGGCCAGGGCCTGGTCGGTCTGGGCCTTCAGCGCCAGCGAGGCGACGACCTGCTGCTCGATCGGAAAGCTTCCGCCCTGGTTGCTGGCCACGGCGTAGAGCGCGCGGCGGTCCAGGCCCGAGACGTCGATCGTCGGATCGCCGTCCTTGAGCGCGCTGGTGGTCTTGGCCGCCTTCAGCAGCGCGGCGATCTGGGACTTGGCTTCGGCGACCACGCCCTCGGTCGTCCGGGAGTCGGTCTGGGCCTTCAGCGCGGCCTGGGCGGCGGGCGAGAGGGTGACGTTGACCGCCGGGGTGTTGATGGTCGGGCTCTGGTCGCGGGTCTGGCCATAGCCGGTCGCCTGGTTGGCGCGCTGGGTCGCCGTCTGGCCGGCGGTCAGGCCGGGCGCGTAGGTCGACGAATACGGATTGATCGTCGTCATGCGGCGAGACTCGAAGCGAATCAGTGCCTTGAGGGTATCAGGCGCGGGCGGCGCGACCTAGGTTATGGTTAATGTGTCGCAAGGTTTTGGATAGGGACCCGCAACAAAGGTCCGCGAAAACCCTCGTCATCCCGGCCGTAGCGCAGCGGAGAGCCGGGACCCAGGGGCGACCCCGCCGCGCTTGGCCCCTGGGTCCCGGGTCGGCTTCGCCGCCCGGGATGACGAGGGTTTGATTGCTCTTAAATCAGTATCACCCCAACACCCCGGTCAGCAGCGGCCGGGCGAACAGCTCCGCGGCTTCCTCGCCCTCCAGGCCTGGGACCCAGATCGGCAGCGAGGCGGCCGCGTTCAGCATCGAGTTGATCATGTGGGCGGCGATGCTGGGGTCGATCGGACGGATCGAGCCGTCGGCGATCCCGTCCGAGATGATCGAGGCGAAGCGCTGCCAGCCGCGCGCGTAACCGTCGGACATATCGTGGCGCAGCTCGGCGGGCAGGGCGCCCATCGACGAGGCGCGCAGCAGCGGCCCGTGCTCGGACAGCTGGTAGGCGCACAGGCCCGCCGCCGTCGACGCCAGCTGGGTCCAGCTGTCGGCGTCCACGTCGCGAGCGTCCAGCTGCGAGCGGCGGGTGACGGTGAAGGTGCGCTCGAAGCACTCGGCGACCAGGGCGTCCTTGTCGTCGTGGTGGTGGTAGAACGAGCCCTTGGTCACGTTCAGCGCCGCCGAGATCTCCTCGACCGAGGCCCCGCGATAGCCGCGCTGATTGATCAGGCGGGTGGCGGCGACCAGGAAGGTCTCGCGCCATTCCAGGCCATCGGGCGAAACGGGCGTCGGATCGGGCAGGGGCTTGGGCGCCCAGGTCCGGCCGGCGGCGGGCAGGCCGTTGAGCAGCAGGTCGCCCATCCGGTCGCGCACCCGGCCGTAGTCCTCGACGTCGTAGCGGCGCAGCCACGTCCCCGACCAGAACACCTGCTCCATCAGCAGGTGGGCGCGGGCGTTGCGCTGGCGCTTGTCGAGACGCGCCAGGGACGGGTCGTCGAAGAAGCTCCGCACGCGACGGAACAGGTTGTTGAACGCCTCGACCACCGAGCCGCGCAGGGGCTCCTTTAGCGCCTTGACCTCGGCGAAGCTGGTCAGCGGCGTGGCCTCGCCCTGGCGCACGCCTCGGTGCAGGTCGAGATAGAGATCCAGGAACTTGACGATGCGGTCGGCGGGCGAGCCTTGCGCGGCGGCCTCTTCGACCATGGTCTCCAGGCGCTCCAGCCCGCGCATGAAGCAGGCGGCGGCCAGATCGTCCTTCTTGCGGTAGTAGTAGGTGACGCTGGTGGTGTTCAGCCCGACCTGGGCGGCGACGTCGGAGAGGGTCATGCCGCGCACGCCCTGGCGGTTCAGGATCGTCGTGGCGGCGGCCAGGATCGCTTCCTTCTTGCGGGCGTAACGCGCCGTGGCGGTCCCGCCGATCCGACCATCATCCATGGAACTCACCCCAAAAACACGCGGGCCCTCGGCCGGCGCGATCGGACGCTTCGCCTATCTAGGCGTCCGAAGGCTCGGCCGAAAGGCCATCCCCTCCGTGGAGGGACAATCCCCTCCCGTAACGTCAGGGTTTGTCAGGAATGTTTCAGGCGGTAGCGCTACCTGGGGAGCGCTTGTCCTCGGGTCGTTTCGCGAAGGCCTGTCGGCGATGCTGGGCGGGGCGGACCTTCGGAAGGTCCGCGAAGGGTGGTGAGCGGACCTAGGCCGCCCCCTACGAACCTGGCATCTTTCATCGGTAAGAATGGGAGCACTATGTGCGGACGGTGGCGCTAACAATTGCCCTAGGTCTTGCCGGCTGCGCGGTCGCGCCGACAAAGCCAAGCATGGTTGCCGGTGGCATCATCTCTGTACAGCTGGGAGGCGGGCCGTTCTGCTTCCCCTGCACATACGACGAAATGACCATTCGGGGTGACGGGCGCATCACGCGGAAGCGCTGGTCTTGGCATGGTGTCACGCGAGAGCGTCGCCTCCTGGCCATCGAGAAGAAGCGCATCCCTCTAGAACAAGTGACCCGGATACGCTCTGCGCTGGTCACGTATCGCCTCCATGGTTTGCGCGCTGTCGCTGGAGATGACGCCTGCGTGCCAGATCAAGGCGATGGCAAGATAGTGTGGAAAGACCAGACTGAAGACCAACTCAGTTTCGATCTTGGTTGCAGTAGCACTGGGCTTTCCGAGTTGCGGGCATCCCTTCTAACCGTTTCCGATCTCGCCGGGGTCAAACCTATCCGCTGGTAAAGGAGCCGTGTCTGCAAAGGGTGGTCAGCTGCCCTTGAGCCTTAGCCAATCCACAGCAAACGCCTCTCCTGCCGTGCGGAGCTCACCGCCATCTGCCACGAATACATCTAACGCGTTTCGAGCATAATCAACGGCGAGGCTGAGGGCCTGAAACGCAGTTGTTCCTCGGATGTCGCGGACTGTCCGGTATTGCTCGAGACCGGTGATATGAAGCGAGCAGCTATACTCGTCAGTCGAGGCTCGTACCGGCGCGCCGAGCAGGATCGCCACTTCGAATTCCTCGCCCATGGGCGTGCGGGCTTGTAGGGTTAGCTCAACAAGAGACATTCCGGCACTCCAGACCGCCGGACTGAAGCTGACACCGGTGATTTCCGCAACGGGTGGGAAGCGGTAGTTAGCGGGCCTTGCTTCAACCATCAACGCTCGGGCAACGTGCTCCTATCGCACTGCGCAGGAGACGGCGTTGAAGGGGACAGTGATTGCGGCGCTGTTGGTGTGCGCTTTCGGAAACGCTCCTGCCGCAAGGGCGGCTTTCGACATCCCGCACTGCTCCGCGCCGTTCAACAAGTTGCTGAGCGACGATGTTTACAGCCGCTATCCGGCGCGAGTTCCAGAGGGTGCGATCACACCGGCTTCACCAGACGTCAGGCGGGGCAAACCGCACCTCTACCGCACGGTGATCCGTGAGCAAGCGGCGGGTGGCCCGAACTTCGCTGGCCATTACACGCTTATCCGGATCGGCTGCGGAGCTGGCGTCGTGTGCCCTGCAATCGCGGATGTAGGAACTGGAAAGGTCTTCTTCCCGCCGGAGCTTGAGCAGGCTGAAGCGCTCCTCGTTGACACCGGGGACATTGGTGTAGAAACGCTGAACTACCGGAGAGATAGTCGCCTGCTGATAGTTGTCGGCACGACGAATGAAGACCCGAAAACTACGGGCATGAGCTACTATCTCTGGCAGTCCGGAAAGCTCAGGCTGTTACGTTTCATCCCCGAAAGGCGGCTCTGCGATCGCGGCTAGCCTGCAAATGTCCGTAATGGTGCGTTAGCGGACCTCGCTCTTCGAACGCTGATGGACCGACACGTTCGTGACGTTCTCAGCCGCGAATTGGCGCGCATTGTAGAAGTGGGCCTGCTGACCGGGGAGCGCTGGCTTCCAGTAGAATACGCCCGTGAAGGTCGCTCGCGCGGTTCGGTTGTATCCGCCGGTTAGCGGCGTCCCAACCGCCTTATCCATCGCGGCGATCTCGGCCTCAGCTACTGCCTCGGTCGAAGTGAGTTCGACGCCACCCTTACACGTGCTGTCGGTGAGAACGGTTCCGTGTTGCCAGTCTGTGAGGATATCCGCCGCGAAGGTCACCCTCTTCCCACCGAACCGCGCTGGATCAGCGACGAGGTTGCACAGATGCGTAGGAATTGGTTCGGCCCCTACCGAAGCCGACGGGAGAAGGAGTAACAGGGCCGCGCTGATGAGCCTCATAGCATCAACATCTCAGGTGGCCTGAAGGTCCGCAACGGGTCGAAAGCCACCTTTCAGACCGCGACGACAACCGGACCCTCGGATCCCCCTACGACGCCTTCAGCGTTCCCGTCCGATCCGCCGTCAGGACTTGGATGATGGCGCGGGCCAGGGCGATCGGGGAGAGGGGCTTGGCGATCGCGCCGTCCATGCCGGCGGCGACATAGCCGGCCTGCTGGTGGGCCATGGCGTTGGCGGTCATGGCCAGGATCGGCGCGGTTCCGGCGGGGGCGGGCAGGGCGCGGATGCGCTGGGTCGCCTCGACGCCGTCCATGCCCGGCATCTGGATGTCCATCAGGATCAGGTCGAAGCCCTCGCGGGCCATGGCCACGCCCTCGACGCCGTCCTCGGCCAGGAAGACCCGCGCGCCCAGCGCCTCCAGCATCCGCCCGGCGATCAGGCGGTTGGTGGCGTTGTCCTCGACCAGCAGCACCCGCAGGTCCGCGAACAGCGGCGCCTCGTCGTCCTCCTCGGTCTCGACCGGCGGCTCGCCGATCTCGGCCTCGATCTCGATCCAGAAGGTGGAGCCCCGGCCCGGCGCGCTGTCGAAGCCGACGCTGCCGCCCATCAGCTCGGCCAGGCGCCGGCAGATGGCAAGGCCCAGGCCCGAGCCGCCGAAGCGCCGGGTGGTCGAGCCGTCGCCCTGCTTGAAGCGCTCGAACAGCTTGGCGGCCGCCTCGGGCGCGATCCCGACGCCGGTGTCCTCGATCTCGTAGCGCAGGCGGAGGTTGTCGCCGTCGCGCCGCCCGGACAGCCGGGCCACGACGCCGCCCTCCAGCGTGAACTTCACCGCGTTGCCCAGCAGGTTGAACAAGGCCTGGCGCAGGCGCAGCGGGTCGGTGACCACCCAGCCCAGGTCTCCGGCCGTCTCGACGCGCAGGTAAAGGCCCTTGGCCTCGGCCTGCGGGCGCAGCATCTCGGCGACGCCGCGTAGCAGCTCGGCCGGCTCGGTCGGCTCGTCGGCCAACTCCAGCTTGCCCGCCTC
>CAKZJK010000511.1 GCA_936942565.1 uncultured Caulobacter sp.
GGCGATCGACGCCGCCAACCAGGGTCACGACGTGGTGCTGTCGCCCGCGCCGATCCTCTATCTGGACAGCCTGCAGAGCAATCGCGCGGACGAACCTCCGGGGCGCCTGTCGATCATGACCCTGAAGGACGTCTACGCCTACGAGCCAATGCCCAAGGGGATCGCGCCCGACAAGGCGAGCCATGTGCTCGGCGCCCAGGGCAACGCCTGGAGCGAGTATCTGGTCACGCCCGCCCAGGTGCGCCACGCCATCTTTCCGCGTCTCGACGCGATCTCGGAAATGACCTGGTCGCCCAAGGACAGGCGCGACTGGAAGGACTTCCTCGGTCGGCTGGATATCCAGCGCCTGCGCTATGCGCGGCAGGGGATCAACGCCGCCGACAGCGCCTTCGCCGTGAACTTCAAGCTGGATGACGGCCGAGGCGCCGCGCTGCGGACGGGCAAGGCTAAGGTGTCGCTGTCGACCCAGACTGATTTCGGTCAGATCCGCTACACGCTGGACGGCAAGGCGCCGACCTTGCGTTCGCCGCTCTACGCCAAGCCGCTTTCGGTTCCGGTGGGCGGGTCCGTGCGCGCCGCCGCTTTCACGGTCGATGGCCGCGCCGCGGCGACGGCCCGGGCGATCGATCTCACCCGCGTGGCTTTGCTGAGCCGTAGCAATACCGACCTGACGGCCTGCCCCAAGGGCGCGCTGGGACTTCGGGTGCCGCTGACCTCCGAGGCGGAGGCCGATGCGCCGGCCTTCAACGTCAACCTGTTCGACACCTGCCAGATGTACCCGGCCGCGCCGCTGGATCTGGCCGGTGGGTTCGAGGTCAAGGTCGCGCGCCTGCCGCGCCACTACGGCCTGGCCGGCGACACGATCAAGGTCCGTTGGCACTACAACGCGACCCGCTTTGGCGAACTGGTCGTCCGGGCGGGCGGCTGTGACGGCTCGGTCGTCGCGACCTTCCCGCTGCCCGATCCGGCGACGGCCAGCAATCGCCTGACCTTCAAGGGCGACCTGCCCTCCGGGCCCGGCGACTCCGACCTATGCCTGTTGTTCACGGCGCCGCTGTCGGGTCCCTTCTACACGGTCGAGGCCATGGCCTTGACCCCTCGCACCGCCCCCTGACCCGGAGACGACCATGTCGCGATCCGCGCTCTTCGCCGCCGCCGCCCTGACCGTCGCGCTCGCGGGATCCGCCGTCTCGGCCGGACCTGTCGAAACGCGAAGCCTGAACCAGGGCTGGAGCTTCCGCCTCGATCCGGACGACGCGGCCGCCAAGACCCACGCCGCCGAGCTGCGGTGGCGGCCGGCGACCGTGCCCGGCACGGTTCAGACAGACCTGCTCGCGGCGGGCCGCATTCCCGATCCCTTCGTGGGGACCAACGAGGCGCAACTGCAATGGATCGGCCTGGCTGACTGGCAGTACAAGCGCACGCTGGACGCCGACGCGGCCCTGCTGGCGCGCGACCATGTCGATCTGGTC
>CAKZJK010000512.1 GCA_936942565.1 uncultured Caulobacter sp.
CGTCAGGCTCATAACCTGAAGGTCACAGGTTCAAATCCTGTCCCCGCACCCAAGGGTCTAGATCGATAAGAAGCCGCCTTCGGGCGGCTTTTTTCGTGTCTGGAGCCCAGCTTCACCAGAAGGTCTTAGCCTCGACGAGGTCCTTCAAGGCCGCGCGGGCGGCGGTGAGCAGGTCGCGTTCCTCGTCGCCGAGCACCACCCGCTGGGCCGCGCGCGAGAGGTCCGCGTCGCCGTGGGCGGCGAGGTCGACGAGGCCTTCGCGGACCGAGCGGTCGTTCAGCGCGCCCAGCGTGTCCTGAGCGGCCTTGGCGGCTTTCACGAAGCGCTCGGCGCGGTCGGCGTGATCGGGAAACAGCGGCGCGAGGTCCTCGGCGGCGTAGCGCAGGGTCTTGCCCTTCAGGCGCAGGCGATGGCGGGCCTCGGCGTCGAGGTCGTCGAAGCGCTTGGCGCGCTTCTTCACGGCCTTGCGGCGATCGTGGAGGACCTCGGCGGCGTAGGCCTTGGCTAAGCCGTCGCGGATCTCCGCCACGGCCGGATCGGTGGTCCAGTCGCCGGCCTCGAGCCAGGCGGCGGCTTCGAGCAGCACGGCCCGGGCGCGAGGGCTTTCCAGCGCCGCCTCCATGCGCAGATAGGCGTTGGCATGGACGGCCTGGAGCCCGCGCTCGAAGGCGTCCTTGCCCGCGAAGGCCGCGCCGGGCGCCGCGTCGCGCCAGATCTCGTCGACGAAGACGTCCAGATCGCGCGCCGCGTCGAACTCGCCGGCCAGCCAGGACAGTTCCTCGTCGAGGCCTCGGGCCGCGTCGTCCTTGGCCAGGGGCTTGAAGATTTTCAGCAGCGCCCGCAGCCGGCGGGTGGCGACGCGGGCTTGGTGCACGGCCTCGGCTTCCGGCCGTTCGCGCAGCGCTTCCAGAGCGGCGCAGAGATGGCCAAGATCCGCGCGGCCGAGCGCCTGCAGCGCCTCGCCCACCGTCGCGCCGGGGCGAAAGCCGGCCGCGCGGCGGCAGGCCGGCCTCGCCGGCGGCGAGATCGTAGCCGCGCTCGGCCTTGCTGACCAACGAGAGCCGCAGCGGGACCCGGGCGGCCAGGGCGCGGGCGAGGTCGAAGAGCGCGCGGGGCGGTCCCGCCTTCAGCTCCAGCTCCAGCTCGCAGACCGGCGCGCGGCGATCGGCGGCGCTGAGTTCGCCGCGGTCGAGCGCGGTCTCGATCGTCGCCTCGCCGACCTGGATCAGCCGTACGACGCGCTCGACGTGGGTCGTGAAGACCGGCGCCAAGGGCTGGTCCTCCAGCATCGCCGCCGCCGGTGTCAGGGCCAGGGCGTCGCGGTCGGGCTCGGGGCCGTCGACCACCGTCTCCCACTCGCCGCGCGAGAAGACCCCGCCCGCCGAGGCCGACTTGAGGGTCTGCTTGCGCCCGCCCTCGCCGTCGCGCACCCGCAGGCCATAGCCGGCCCGGCGCAAGGCGTGGTCGGGGGTGTCGAAATAGGTGGCGTCCAGCTGGCGCACCGCGCCCTCGCCGGCCTGGAAGGCCTTCAGCTCGGCCAGGGCCTGGCCGGCGGCCTCCGGCGGCAGCAGGAACTTCAGCTCGATCTCGCGATCCATGACCTGATCCACTCCCGCGAAGGCTCCAACGACGCCAAGCCCCGACAGCGCCCGACAGCGCTATGACCGCGAACGCCTGTCTTGCCAAGACCTCGTCCAAGGTCTTGCCAACACCATGGCGCCGGTCCAAACGTGCGCGCCATGAGCAAGATCAACGCGTTCGAACCCCGTCACGACTGGACCCTGGCCGAGGTCGAGGCCCTTTTCGACCTGCCCTTCATGGACCTGGTCCACCAAGCCGCCAACGTCCACCGCGCCTGGTTCGATCCCTCCGAAATTCAGCTCTCGCAGCTTCTGTCCGTCAAGACCGGCGGCTGCGCCGAAAACTGCGGCTATTGCAGCCAGTCGGCCCACTTCAAGACCGGCCTCAAGGCCGAGAAGCTGATGGAGGCCGACGACGTCGTGGCCAAGGCCCGCGCCGCCCGCGACGGCGGCGCCCAGCGCTTCTGCATGGGCGCGGCCTGGCGCGAGCTGAAGGACCGCGACCTGCCCAAGCTGGCCACCATGATCGCCGAGGTGAAGGCGCTGGGCATGGAGACCTGCGCCACCCTGGGCATGTTGACCGCCGACCAGGCCAAGACGCTGAAGGCCGCCGGCCTCGACTATTACAACCACAACCTCGACACCGGCCCGGACTACTACAAGGACGTGGTGACCACCCGCACCTACCAGGAGCGGCTCGACACCCTGGCCCACGTCCGCGACGCCGGCATGAGCACCTGCTGCGGCGGCATCGTCGGCATGGGCGAGACGCGCCGCGACCGCGCCGGCCTGCTGCACCAACTGGCCACCCTGCCGGCCCATCCCGACAGCCTGCCGATCAACGGCCTGGTGCCGGTCAGTGGCACGCCGCTGGGCGACAAGGTCCTCGCTGAAGGCAAGGCCATCGACTCGATCGAGTTCGTCCGCACCATCGCCGTCGCGCGCCTGGTCTGCCCGAAATCGATGGTCCGCCTGTCGGCCGGCCGCGAGGGCATGAGCCGCGAGCTGCAGGCCCTGTGCTTCATGGCCGGCGCCAACTCGATCTTCGTCGGCGGCAAGCTCTTGACCACCCCGCTGCCCGACATGGACGAGGACAGCCGCCTGTTCCAGGACCTGGACCTGAAGCCGATGGGCTCGGTCCGCGCCGAGTTCGTCGCCGCGGCGGAGTAGGGCGGGTCTCTACCGGCTCGCCTGGCGCTCACGTCGCCGCATCTCGCCCACCAGGCGATCCAGCACCGGCGTGCGGCTGGGCGCCAGCATGTCCGCCCGCGCCTCGGCGAAGATCCGCCGATTCTCGGCGCAGGTCGCTCGCATGCGCGCCAATTCCTCGGGCGGCACGCGATCGGCCAGGGCCTCGGCCTCGCGCTCGGCCCGGTCGGTGATCCGCTCAAGGCGATCGAAGAAGTCGACCAGCCCGCGATCGTGACTGTTCACGTGGCGCGGACGCTTGCGGCGGGGCGGCTTGGACTTGGGCATGGGGGTCTCCTTGGGCT
>CAKZJK010000513.1 GCA_936942565.1 uncultured Caulobacter sp.
GGCGATCGCGGGAGCCCCCGCCGCCCAGGCGGACGGCCGCGCCTTCCCAAGGCCGCCCTTCTAGCGCCTGACACGGAAAAGGGCCGGCGATCGCTCGCCGGCCCTTGGCCTTGGCCCGTCAAGAACGGGCGCTAGACGCTCTGGGACTACCAGATCTTCACGCGGTCTTCCGGCGCGACATACAGCTTGTCGCCCGGCTTGACGTCGAAGGCCGAGTACCAGCCCGGCTGGTTCCGGATCGTGCCGTTGACGCGGTAGTAGCCCGGCGAGTGCGGATCGCTGGCGATCTGCTGCTTCAGGGCGTCGTCGCGCGACTTGCCGCGCCACACCTGGGCCCAGCCCAGATAGATGCGCTGGTCGCCGGTGAAGCCGTCCAGCACCGGGGCCGGCTGGCCCTTCAGCGACAGGTGGTAGGCTTCCAGGCCAAGCGTCAGGCCGGCCATGTCGCCGATGTTCTCGCCCATGGTCAGCTTGCCGTTGACGTGCACGCCCGGGAAGGGCTCGAACGCCGAGTACTGGGCGCCCAGACGGTCGGCCTGGGCGTTGAACTTGGCGGCGTCTTCCGGGGTCCACCAGTCACGCAGCACGCCGTCGCCGTCGGACTTGCGGCCCTGGTCGTCGAAGCCGTGTCCGATCTCGTGGCCGATCACGCCGCCGATGCCGCCGTAGTTGATGGCGGGGTCCGCGTCCGGGTGGAAGAACGGCGCCTGCAGGATGGCCGCCGGGAACACGATCTCGTTGTTGACCGAGTTGTAGTAGGCGTTGACCGTCTGCGGGGTCATGCCCCACTCGGTCTTGTCGACCGGCTGGTTCAGGCGCTCGACGTCGTGGCGATAGTCCCAGGCGCCTTCGCGGATGACGTTGCCGAAGGCGTCGGTCTCCTTGATCTCCAGCTTGGAGTAGTCGCGCCACTTGTCGGGATAGCCGATCTTGACGGTGAACTTGGCCAGCTTGTCCTGGGCCTTGACCTTGGTCTCGGCGCCCATCCAGTCGAGGTTGTCGATGCGGGTCTTCAGGGCCGCGCGGATGTCGCCGACCAGCGACAGCATCTTGGCCTTCGACTCCGGCGGGAAGTAGGCCGCGACATATTCCTTGCCGACCGCCTCGCCCAGCATGCCGTTGACCTGGCCCACGGCGCGCTTCCAGCGGGGCTTCTGCTCGGGCTGGCCGGCCAGGGTCTTGTTGCGGAACTCGAACTGGGCGTCGACGAAGCGCTTGGACAGCATGGGGGCGCCGTAGTCGGTCACCTTGAACGCCTGCCAGGCCTTCAGCGTCTCCAGCGGAGTCTCGGCGTAGATCTTGGCGTACTTCGGGAAGCTGGTGTTGGTCGTGACGATGAAGCGGTCGACCTTCGGCAGCTCCGAGCCCACCAGGTAGCGGTTCCAGTCATAGCCCGGCGTCAGGGCCTGCAGCTCGGCCAGGGTGGCGGGGTTGTAGGTCTTGTCGCGGTTGCGGCGCTCGACGCGGGTCCACGAGGCGTCGGCCAGCTTGGTCTCGAACTCGACGATGGCCTTGGCGTTCTCGGCGGGCTTCTCCCAGCCGGCCAGCGTCAGCATCTTCTCGACATAGACGAGGTAGGCGGCCTTCTTGTCCGCGAACTTGGCGTCCAGATAGTAGTCGCGGTCGGGCAGGGACAGGCCGCCGGTCGAGGCGTAGACGGCGTAGCGCTGCGGGTTCTTGGCGTCGGTCGAGACGCCGACGCCGATCAGGGTCGAATAGGGCGTGGTCGAGCTCTTGCCCATCAGGGCGGTGAACTCTTCCTTGGTCTTGACCTTCTTCACGCCGTCCAGCCACGGCTGAAGCGGCTTGGAGTCCAGCTTCTCGATCGTCGCCTCGTCCATGAAGGCGCGGTAGGCGGCGCCGATCTTGGCCTTTTCGCCGGTCGCGGCCTTGTCGGCCTCGATGATGGCGCGGGTGCGGAGCTCGGAGAGCTCGGCCAGCTTGTCGAAATTGCCGTAGCGGGTCCGGTCCGACGGGATTTCGGTCTTGGCGTCCCAGGTCCCGTTGGCGAACTTGTAGAAGTCGTCGCCGGGCTTGGCGGTGGTGTCCATGCCCGAGATGTCGAAGCCCCAGGCCCCGTAGCGCGGAGACTCCAGCGACGTGACGTCGCCGCCGCCGGCGAGGCCCTCGGCCGGAACCGGCAGAATGGACTGCATCACGCAGGCGTCGTCGATGCAGGCGTGCTGTTCGTGGGCTTGAGCCCCGAAGGCGGACAAGGACAGGGCCGCGATCGCCGCCGCGCCGAACCAAACTTTTTTCATCGAAACCGCATCCGTTGGTGTGAGCGGGCGGCAATCTGCAACGACGCGCAAAATTTGCTCCCTTAAAAAAAGTTCATCTTGGCCGGGGAGCGGCGCCGAGGGGGTGTCAGCCCTTGGCCGGACGTCGCCGGCGGGGCACGCGCACGATCGCCTCGCCGTCCATGATCGGGTCCTCGCCGACCAGGGCCTCGCAGCGCAGGGTGACGCGGGCGCTGACCTCGTCGATGGCGGCCACCGTCACGCGGGCGATGACGACGTCGCCGATCCGCACCGGGCGATGGAAGGCCAGGGTCTGCGACAGGTAGATCGAGCCCGCGCCCGGCAGGATCGTTCCCACCACGGCCGAACCGAACGAGGCCGACAGCAGGCCGTGGGCGATCCGGCCGCGATAGGCGGTCTTGGCGGCGAAGGCCTCGTCGATATGGACAGGGTTGAAGTCGTCCGACGCCTCGGCGAACAGGCCGATGCGCTCCTCGGTGACGGTCACGCGCTTCTCGGCCGTCATGCCGACCGACAGTTCTTCGAGGATGTAGCCGCCAGAGGCGTGTGGCTGGATCATGACGCCGCGTTAGCGGGCGCGGCGCGCGGTGGCTAGCGAAATCCGTAAAGGACGGGCTGGCGTCCCTTCCGCGGGGGCGCGCCGACACGCCGGTGACAT
>CAKZJK010000514.1 GCA_936942565.1 uncultured Caulobacter sp.
GGCGGTGGTCGCCGGCGAATGGCGGCTTCCCGCCGATCGCGCCCGCGACCGCTGGCGCCACCCCGTCGAGACCCTGAAGTTCTGGGGCCTCGCGCCCGGTCAGACGGTCGTCGAGTTCTGGCCGGGGGCGGGTTGGTACACCGACATCCTCGCCCCCTTCCTGGCCGAGACCAAAGGCCATCTCTACGAGGCGCTGCTGGAGACCAACAATCCGGCCGATCCCGCCGCCGCCGAGATCGTCGAGGCCTATCGGCGCAAGGTCACGGGCGCGAAGAAGATCTATGGCGAGGTGACCTTCACGGCCTTCGGCCCCACCAGCGGTCCCGTGGCGCCGGCGGGCAGCGCGGACCTCGTTCTCTTCCTGCGCAACCTGCACAATTGGATGGCCGGCGGCGTCGCCGAGAAGGCCTTCAAGGACGCCCTGGCGGCTTTGAAGCCGGGCGGCGTTCTCGGGATCGAGGAGCACCGCGCCGAGCCGGGTCGCGTGCAGGACGTGCTGGCCGCCGACGGCTACGTCCAGCAGGACTATGTGATCCAGATGGCCAAGGAGGCGGGCTTCGTCCTGGCCGCGACTAGCGAGATCAACGCCAATCCCACGGACACCAAGGACCATCCGTTCGGCGTGTGGACCCTGCCGCCCACGCGCCTGTCGGCGCCGCGAGGCGAGCCGGCCGAGCCGGGCTTCGACCATGCGAAATACGACGCGATCGGGGAGAGCGACCGCATGACCCTCAAGTTCGTGAAGCCGAAATGAGGCGCGCGCTCGCCTTGACGCTGGGCGCCGTCCTCGTCGCCGCCGCCACGCCGGCCTTGGCCGAGAAGTCCGCGTCGGCCGACCGGGTCATGATGTTCCTCGACAAGTTCCTCAGGCTCCCGCCGGCGGAGCGGTCGCGGGTCAGGCTGAGCTACGCCATCCGCCACGACGACAAGCCAGCGGCGAACGTCAAGGCGACGCTGGTCGAGAAGAACGGCGCGCGCACGCCCTTGCCGATCAACGCCGACGGCTATTTCGAGCGCTTGCCCAGTCTCGCTCAGCTGCAAGGTGACCCGCGGATCGTCTTCGATGTTCCCGCCGACTGGAAGATGAGCAGCGTCGTGGACTTCGCGCCGCAGCTGAAGGTCGCCGCCGAGTATGATGTCGCCGAGCTTTCGGCCACGGTGGCCGAGGCCAATACCGTCATGGGCAAGGCTGGGGGAATCCTGGCCTTCGCCGCGCCGAAGATGAGCGGGATCGTGTTCGACAAAGCTGGCGGAGGCATTGTCGTCTTTGGCGATGGCCGCACAGCGCCACTGCCGACCATCGCGACGGGACCCTATTTCAGACCTGGCGACTTCAAGGGCGCCGTACGGGTAAAGTTGACAAAAACGCCGACTAAGGTCGCCTTCTACAGCGGGAAGAAATAAGGGGCCGCGCCGTCTGAACGTTGTTTACTTGTTCGGGTCGGCCGGTCTAGCTATCCGCAACATCATTTCGCGCAAGGGAGATCGCGCCTATGGCCACCATCCAGGAAATCACCGATCGCATCAAAACCGCCGTCGGCGACGACAGCGGCCTGGGCAAGAGCCTGAAGTTCGACCTGAAGGACGCTGGCGTCATCCACATCGACGGCGGCTCGGTCACGAACGAGGACAAGCCGGCCGATCTGGTCATGACCCTGGCGCTCGACGACCTGCTGGCGATCGGCGAAGGCAAGCTGGATCCGACCATGGCGGTCATGACCGGCAAGCTGAAGCTGTCGGACATGGGCGTGGCCATGGCCCTGCAGCCCAAGATGGGCGCCCTGTTCTCGAAGATGCGCTAAGCCCGGTGACGGAACCGGCCTATCTGGTCGACCGTTGCTTTATGGCCCTGTCATTGCCCTCGTGAGCACTAACCAAGAGGTCTACCGCCACCACCATTGCTTCCGCCAGTTCACTCCCTCTCATTTTTCGGATTCCT
>CAKZJK010000515.1 GCA_936942565.1 uncultured Caulobacter sp.
AGCCAGGTGGTCGTCACGCCGCCGGTGTGCAGCGACAGCTTGTCCATCAGCTTCTCGCCTGACCACAGCAGGCCGAACACGCCGATGCTGCCGGTGATGGTGCCGGGGTCGGCGATGACGGCGTCGCTGCTCATCGAGATCCAGTAGCCGCCCGAGGCCGCGTAGGTCCCCATGCTGACGACGACCGGTTTGCCGGCCGCCTTGGCCGCCTTCATGGCCGCCAGGATCTGCTCGGAGGCCGTGTCCGAGCCGCCAGGCGAGGAGACGCGGAACACGATCGCCTTGACGTCCTTGTCCTCGGTCGCGTCGTGGAAGGCCTTGGCCACGTCGTCGGAATAGACATTGCTCTCGCCGCCGAACGGCGAGCCGCCGCCGCCGGTCCCGGTGACGATCGCGCCCTCGGCGCCGATCACGGCGATCGCCGGGCCCGTCTTCACGGCCGGCGGCTTGGCGCGCGAGGCGTAGTCGTCGAAGTCGATCAGCTTGGCGCCCTTGCCGGCCTTGTCGAGGGCGAGGGCCTGGATGTCGCTGACTTGGCCAACCTTGTCGATCAGGCCCTTGGCTTGCGCTTCCTGAGCGCTGTAGGGGCCGCCCTCGAGCGTCCGGGTCAACTGGACCGGATCGCGCTTGCGATCGACGGCGGCGCTGACGAGGGCCGTGCGATAGACCGAGCCCATCCACGACAGCGTCGATTCCCGGTGGGCTGGCGTGTAGTCGCTATAGAGGTAGGGATTGACCGCGTTCTTGTACTCGTAGCGCTGCTCGTAGTCGGCCTTGACGCCGTACTTGTCGAAGAAGCGCTTGAAGAACATCGACTCGCTGGAAATGCCAACCGCCTGGAAGCTGCTGTCCGGCTGCATCCAGAACTCGCTGGCCGAAGCGCCCAGCATGTAGGTCGAGGTCACCATCCCGGAGGGATAGAGGCCCTGGCTGTGGGCGTAGATCGGCTTTCCGCCGACCTCGCGGAAGTGCTTGAAGGCCAGGCGCAGCTCGTCGGCCGCCGCGGGCGCCACGCCGCCCTCGGGCAGGCGCACCAGGATGGCCCGGACCTTGTCGTCCTTTTCGGCGCGTCGCAGCGTCTCGATGATCGACATCACGGAGTCGCCGCTTCCGCCGAGGGCGGCGAAGGGGTTCTTGGGCGCCTGGTCGGTCAGGCCCTGGCGCAGATCCAGTTGCAGGACGGTGTGCGCCGGCGTGGGGGCTGGCCGAGCGGCTCCGGCGGCGATCACGACGAGGAGAAAGGGAACTCCGACCACGAACAACAGAAGGCCGACAAAGACGCCGGCGACGGTCAGGAAGAACTGCTTCATCGGAAGTCCCGTTGGGAGAGATCTGACACAAGCTACCCGGTGTCGCGGACGGTTCCAAATGAAGAGCGCGCAACGCGGCGGGGCGTCGCGCGATACCGAGGGCAGCGCCCTGGAGCCGCGCTCTAAAATCCTGTTTTTTCGGCAGGTTTCCCGCTTCTGGCTAGCGGGGAGGAAATGGTCGGAGTGGCAGGATTTGAACCTGCGACCCCTGCGTCCCGAACGCAGTGCTCTACCAGACTGAGCCACACTCCGACTTGGAGGCCGGCCTTATAGGAGGGTGCTTCGGAGGGCGCAAGCGCCTTTTTCGACGTTCGCGCGGCGACCCGAAAAAAGTTCGAAAATGGCCTGTTGCATCCATCCGAGTCGTGAGCTATCTCCACCGCCTCGCCGGGCCCTGATGGGTCTCGCCGTTCCTGCTGGGGAATGGTGTAATGGTAACACTGCGGTTTTTGGTACCGTCATTCTAGGTTCGAGTCCTAGTTCCCCAGCCACTCCTTTTCCTGATGAGTTCTGAAACGCCGCTGAGTTTTGCGCGGCGTGACGTAGGCTTGTCTTTTCCAGACCACCAAACCGCTGGTCGCCCCCGGCGGGCCGCGAGAGGCCTTGGCGCGGTGCGTCTCTATTCGGATCGAGAGTTTCCGGGGTAAGAGGTCATCGTCCCCGGTCGCTATCGCGTGACGAATCGCCTCGAAATCGTCTCCCGAGTGGGCGAGTCTTTCTCGCCGAAATCCAGATGAGCAATGTCTCAATCGACGAAAGCGCGAGCTTTGGTGACGCGATTCAACGCTCGCGTGTTTATTGCTGTCCAACGGTCGCGCGCCTGATATTCGTATCGTGATCGCGGCTCCCATGCATGGGTCTGTTTCGCGGTTGCGAAAAGGGCTGGAAAATAAGCTTTTTTCGATGCGTATGGCGGGCTTAAAGCGAGGTCGTCAGCTTTATAGTTGCCGGAAACTTTCCTCGTTGAACGCGCTCACCCACAATCGATTGCTAAGCTTCAACACGATTCAATCAGATTTATCGCTCTCAACTACTTGTTTTTCTCAAGCGAAGGTGTAATTCCGGGCCAATAGGGGAATGGAGTTGTGATCGTGGAAGACAAAGCGACCCTGATCGAGCTTACGGCGGAAATCGTCGCCAATTATGTGGCCAACAATTCTACGCCGGTCTCGGAGCTTCCGGCTTTGATCCGCGCCACGCACGACGCGCTGGCTGGTATTGGCGCGCCGCCGGCTCCAACGGTGGAGACCGTGACCAAGGCGACGCCCGCTCAGATCCGCAAGAGCATCACGCCCGAGGCCCTCATCAGCTTCGAGGACGGCAAGCCCTACAAGACGCTGAAGCGCCACCTCACCACCCACGGCATGACCGTGGCCGAGTACAAGGCCAAGTGGGGTCTGCCCAACGACTATCCGACGACCGCTCCCGCCTACAGCGAAGCGCGCTCGAAGATGGCCAAGGCTCTTGGCCTTGGACAGGGCGGCCGCAAGGGCAAGGCTCCGCGCTCGCGCAAGGCCTAGGATCGACGCGACGGCGCCGAGCGTCGTCGCGATTCCCCGAGGTGTGAGGAGAGGGCGTCATGACGCCCTCTTTTTCGTTGCGCGCACGGGCGCCGATCTTCGTCGCGGAGGCGGGAAGCGACGGAAGCCCTAGGCGACGCCGCGCGTGTCGGCGTGATCGACGACGGGGTCGATTGACAGCGCCTTGCCGAGCGCTTCGACCAGACGCGGGATCTCGACGGGCTTGGCTACGATGCCGTCCATGCCGGCCTCGGCGTAGAGGACGCGTTCGTGGGTCAGCACGCTGGCCGTGACGGCGATGATCGGCGTGCGAACGCGCCCCGTCACCTTCTCGCGCGCGCGGATGGTCTGGCTGGCCTGAACGCCGTCCATCACCGGCATGTGGATGTCCATCAGGATCGCGTCCCAGTTCGCGCGCTCCCACATGGCCAGCGCGTCGCTGCCGTCGACCGCGAAATGCGCGGCCACGCCAAGATGCCCCAGCAGGGTCAGCAGCACGGCGCGATTGGTCTGATTGTCGTCGACGACCAGGACCTTCGGCGCGTCGGCGGGCGTCGCGTCGGAGCCGCCGATGCCGCTCCGGGCGTCCGGGTCATCCGCCGGCCTGACGCGTGGCATCGGCAGGGTGACGGTGAAGCAGGCTCCGCCGCCCTCGGCGCGCGAATAGGCGATCGAGCCGCCCATCAGCTCGCTGAGCGTCTTGCAGATCGCCAGGCCGAGGCCCGAGCCGCCGGCGCGGCGCGTACTGGAGCTGTCGAGCTGGGCGAACTTGGTGAAGAGGCGATCGCGCTCGGTCTCCGGGATGCCGCTACCGCTGTCGACCACGCGCGCGACGATGGTCTTGTCGTCGCCATCCACGAACACCCGCACCGAGCCCGTGTCGGTGAACTTGATGGCGTTCGAGATCAGGTTCGACATTACCTGCCGCAGGCGATCGGAGTCGCCCAGACGCCAACCCTGGGCCTGGCTGGTGATCTCCAGGCTGAAGTCGAGGTCCTTGTCGCGCGCCAGGCCGCCATAGAGCTGGCGCAGAGCGTCCAGATGGGCGGGTAGGTCGAACGGCGCCGGATTGATCTCCATCTTGCCAGCCTCGATCTTCGAAATGTCGAGGATGGCGTTGATGACGCTCAGCAAGGTCTGGCCGGAGGCCGTGATGGTGTCCAGGCGCCGGCGCTGGTCAGGGCTAAGGTCTCCGGCGGCCATGATCTGCGCCATGCCCAGCACCCCATTCAGGGGCGTGCGGATCTCGTGGCTCATGGTGGCCAGGAACTCGGTCTTGGCGCGGTTGGCCGTCTCGGCGGTGAGGGCCAACTCCTGGGCCTCGGTCTTCAGGCGGCGGTTTTCGGTCAGCTCGCGCTGCAGTTCGACATTGAGCGCCTCGCTGGCGAGGCGGGCGCGGACTTCGCGACGCACGACGCCACGCATCAGGGTGGACATGCCGAAGGCGGCGAACGCGCCGGCCAGGCCCACGAAGGCGTAGTTGTTGATGGTGTCGCCCGGCGCCTTCTGGGCCATCCAGATCAGCCCGATGACCGCGGCGCTGACGCTGGTCAGCGCCACGCGCCGCGAGGGGGCGGAGGTCGCGAAGACCAGGCCCATCAGCACGAAGTAGATGAGCTTCATCGGCTCGAAATGCAGGATCTGGTAGGCGAGGACGTTCGATAGGAAGAGGGCGTTCATGCCCATCGCCACGGCCTCGAGGCCCAGGCCGACGATACGGCCGCGTCCCAGCGCCCACCAGGCGCCAAAGCCGTAGAGACAGGCGGCGACCGCCAGTCCCTCGAGGATCACGAGATAGAGTCCCTTCTCGTAGAAGGGATGCGAAAGGCTGATCAGCGCGTAGTAGACGGCGCTGGCGATCAGGTAGCCACGGACGATCGGCACGTAAGCGCGCATCAGCGCGACTTCCGCTCGTCGATCCGAACCGGTTCTATCGACCTGCAATCGCGGCCCTCGCTCACTACAAGACGAGGATATAGGAGCCCGAGGTTAAACTTTACTTGGAAAAAGACCTCAAACGCCGCTGAGCGACATTCCAGGGGAGTCCGGGGGCGTCGCGCCGCCGCCGTTCAGCGGCCTTTGCATCCACACCAGGTCCAGCCACCGGCCGAACTTGTGGCCCATGTCCGGGAAAACGCCTTTCTTTTCAAAGCCGAGCGCCGCGTGCAGGCCGATCGAGGCCATGTTGCCGCTGTCGCCGATGACCGCGCACATTTGTCGCAGGCCCAGGGCCTCGCAGGCCTCGATCAGGGCGGCGAGCAGGGCTCGGCCGACGCCGTTGCCGACGGCGTCCGGCGAGACGTAGATGCTATCCTCGACCGTGTAGCGATAGGCCGCCCGCAGCCGGAACGGGCCGGCATAGGCGTAGCCCACGACCTTGCCGTCCAGCTCGGCGACCAGATAGGGCATGCCGCGCGCGAGGAAGCCCTCGCGCCGGCGGGTCATCTCCGCCTGGTCCGGCGGGACCTCCTCGAACGTCCCGAAGCCGTTCAGAACGTTCCAGCCGTAGATCGCGGTGATCGCGGGAAGGTCGGCGTCCGCGGACGGACGGATGACGACTGCCGAACTCACGCTTTCTCCCACCCCTTCTCGACCGCCCAGACGGCGAAGGCGTAGTCCAAGGCGATCTCCTTGAGGAAGTCAAAGCGTCCGGACGCGCCGCCGTGGCCCGCGTCCATGTTGATCTTTAGAAGGACAGGCCGGCCGCTGGTCGTGTGCTCACGCAGCTTGGCTGTCCATTTTTCGGGCTCCCAGTAGGTGACCCGCGGATCGGACAAGCCGCCCGTCGCCAGCACCGCCGGATACGGCTTCTTGGCCACGTTGTCGTAGGGGCTGTAGCTGGCGATGTAGTCGTAGGCTTCCTTGTCCTCGAGCGGATTGCCCCATTCGGGCCACTCCGGCGGGGTCAGCGGCAGGGTGGTGTCGCTCATCGTGTTCAGCACGTCGACGAACGGCACGGCCGCGATGATCCCCGAGAACAGGTCGGGGCGCATGTTGCTGATCGCGCCCATCAGCATGCCGCCGGCCGAGCCGCCATAGGCCACGGTGTTGGCGGGCTTGCCGTAGCCGGCCGCGTGCAGGTGTTCGGCGCACGCGATGAAGTCGGTGAAGGTGTTCTTCTTCTTGAACTTCTTGCCGTCCAGGAACCAGCCCCAGCCCTTTTCCGAGCCGCCGCGCGGACAGGCCGTGGCCCAGATCCAGCCGCGGTCGACCAGGCTGAAGTTGCGGATCGAGAAGCTGGGCTCCATGGCGATGCCGTAGCTGCCGTAGCCGTACAGCAGCAGCGGCGCCGAGCCGTCCAGCTTGGTCCCCTTCTTCATCAGCACGAAGATCGGCACCTCGGTCCCGTCGGCGGCCCTGGCGTTGAGGCGGCGGGTCTCGTACTTCGACGGATCGTGGCCGGACGGGATTTCCTGCGTCTTGCGCAAGGTCCGCTGGCGGCTCTTCATGTCGTAGTCGAACCACTGCCGGGGCGTGGTCATCGAGTTGTAGACGAAGCGCACCGTGTCGGTGTCGTACTCGTAGCCGCCCTCCAGGCTGAGGGCGTAGGCGGCCTCGTCGAAGCCGATCACGTGTTCGCCGCCATCCAGGGCCGTGACGGTGACCCGGTTGAGGGCGTCGACCTTCTCCAGGCGAACGAACCAGCGCTTGAAGGCCATGGTCCCCGAGATCAGGCGACCGGGTTGGTGCGGGATCCAGTCCTTCCAGTTCGCCTTGCCGGTGGCGGTCTCGGGGGTGGTGACCAGCTTCCAGTCGACCGCGCCGTCGGCGTTGGTGCGGATCACCCAGTGGTCGTTCCAGTGCTCGACCTCGTAGCGGACGCCGACCTCGCGCGGGTGGAAGACTGCCGGCTTGGCGGTCGGGTCGGCGGCCGGGATGATCAGCGCCTCGCTGGTCTCCTGGTTGCCGCACGAGATGACGACGTACTTGTCGGAGCTGGTCGCGCCGACGCCGATGAAGAAGCCCTCGTCGGGCTCGTCATAGATCAGCACGTCGTCCTTCGCCGTCCCGCGCGCCGGGCGGCGATAGATCTTGGCCGGACGGCCGTTGTCGTCCCGGAACGTCCAGAACAGCCACTGGCTGTCGGGCGAGAAGCAGAAGTCGCCGGTGGTGCTCTCGACCGGGCTTTCCAGGACCTTGCCGGTCGCCAGGTCCTTCACCTGGATGCGGTAGACTTCCGAGCCCTGCTCGTCGACGGCGAAAGCGTAGAGCTTGTGGTCGGGTGAGTGCGTGGCCGCGCCGACTTGGTAGAAGGCCTTGCCCTTCGACTCGGCTTCTTCGTTGAGGAGCACTTCCTCGGCGCCGCCCGCCACGGGCTTGCGGGCGTGAATCGGGTGCTGAGCGCCCTTGTCGTAGCGGGTGTAGTACTCGAAGACGCCGTCCTTGGCGGGGACGCTGGCGTCGTCCTCCTTGATGCGGCCCTTCATCTCCTCGAACATTTTTTGTTGAAGAGCCTCGGTCGAGCCCAGCATGGCCTTGGCGTAGGCGTTCTCGGCCGTCAGGTGTTCCTTGACGTCGGCCTTGATCAAGCTGGGGTCGCGCAGGACCTTCTGCCAGTTGTCGTCCTTCATCCAGGCATAGTCGTCGGTCCGCTTCCGACCCAGCTGCTCGATCGTCTTGGGAGTCTTCTTGGCGACCGGAGGAACGGGGCGGGCAGGCGATGAGGGCATGGGAGATCCGAAAGCTATTCCAGGAAGGACTGCGGACGAGGAGGTAAGCGCCGCTGCGGCGCTCGTCATCATCTGGCGGCGATTCATGCGAGAAATTTCCCCGTAACCCTGCTCAACGCGCGACCGCGGCAGAACGACAACTTGCGGCGCGAAAAACCTGTGGTCAAACTCCCAAAGCGGTCGGGCGCAATGGTTTTAGTAAGCGTAACAAAGGGGGCGACATGGCGTGGGATCTGTCCGTCGACCTGATCAAGGCGACGGTGCAACTGGAGCAGCCTCTGGGCGACGGCTCGCGGACGGTGGGGACGGGGTTCCTGGTGTCCGACCCGACGCCGGACGGCAAGCCGCGCATCATCCTGGTGACCGCCGCCCACGTATTCGAGAAGATGCCGTCCATGTCGGCGCGGATCGGCTATCGCATCCAAGGCTCCGAGGGCGTCTGGCGCTATGATCCGGAGTCCTTGAAGATCCGCGACGGCGACCATCCCCTCTGGACCAAGCATCCGACCCGCGACGTCGCGGCCATGGTGGTCGAGGCCCCGCCCGAGTTCGCGAAGGCCGCGATCCCGCTGAACTACCTGGCGCAGGACGACACCTTCAACAAATACAACCTGGGCCCTGGCGACGAGATGATGGCGCTGGGCTTCCCGCGCGGCCTGTCGGCCAACCCGGCGGGTTTTCCGATCCTGCGCTCGGGGCGCGTCGCCTCGTACCCGCTGGCGCCGGCGGCCAACTTCCCGACCTTCCTGATGGACTTCTCGGTGTTCCCCGGCAATTCGGGCGGCCCCGTGTTCATGGCCGAGGGCGCGCGTCGCCGCCCCGGCGCCAGCGAGAGCCAGGAAGTCCAGTTCGTGGCCGGGCTTCTGACCCAGCAGGTCGAGCTGTCGGGCGAACGGCTGGAGATCGGCATCGTCACCCACGCCAAGTTCATCCGCGAAACCTTGGCGCTGATCGACCAGGTTCCCGGCGCGGCGGTCACCCAGGCGCGCGCCGCCAAGCCCGAGCCGGCCATACCTGGCGCGACCCCCGCCGCGGCGGTGTCGGCCATGGCCATGGGCGCGTCTCACTAGGATTTTGGCGGAACACACCCCGCTCTAGGCCGTTTCTTCTGCGACACAGACATCAAACAGCAGGAGAAAAGCCATGAGCACCAATCGTGTTGAAGGCGCCGTCGACAAGGGCGTAGGCGCCGTCAAGGAATCCGTCGGCAAGATGACCGACAACGAGCGCCTCGAAGCCGAAGGCGCCGCCCAAAAGGCCAAGGGCGATATCCAGAACAAGGTCGGCAAGGCCCAGGACAAGATCGGCGACGCGATCAAGCGCTGAACGCCAGCCTATGACTGAACAAGCGGCCGCCGGAGCGATCCGGCGGCCGTTTTGTTGTGCGTTCAGATCTCTTCGTAGGTGGCCGCGTAGTCGACCGGGAAGTTCACCGAGCGGGCGATGAAGCAGACCTTGTGGATCTCGCGGTGGATCGCGTCGGCCTTGGCGAGGTCGGTGCCGTGCTCGACGATGATGTGAGGCCTCAGCGTCGCGCTCACGAAGCGGCCGGCGCCGTCCGGCGTGCTCTCGCCGACGCCAAGCGGCTGGTCGCGATAGTCGCGCACCACGATCCCCGCGCTCGACGCTAGGTGCAGGTACCAGAGCATGTGGCAGGCGCTCAGCGAGGACAGCAGCAGGTCCTCGGGATTGTGCAGCGTCGGATCGCCGCCCAGCAGCGGGTCGTTGGAGCAGGCGATCGTCGGTTTGCCCGGCGTGCGGACTTCCCAGGTCCTGTCGTAGCCCTTGTAGGTCCGCGTACCCTGGCCGCGATCCCCGGTCCATTCGATCAGGCTGGTGTAGTCGTGCTGCTTGGCCATGCGCCGCTCCTTGGACCGCTGAAATCTAGCGCGATTCAGCGGCCCAGGATCGGAGAAGCGATCAGCCGTAGATGACCGAGATGGTCTCGGCGACACACGCCGGGCGCTCCTCGCCCTCGATCTCGATCGTGCACTCGTTTTTCATCTGCAGGCCGCCGGCCTTGGGCTCGACGCTGACCAGCTTCTGGCGCATGCGCACGCGCTTGCCGACCCGGACCATGCCGGTGAAGCGGACCTTGTCGCAGCCGTAGTTGATACCGCGCGTGACGCCGGTGACGCGCAGGATGCCGGCGCCCAGCATCGGGATCAGCGACAGGGTCAGGAAACCGTGGGCGATCGGGCCGCCGATCTCCTTGGTGGCGCGTTCGACGTCGACGTGGATCCACTGATGGTCGCCGGTGGCCTCGGCGAACAGGTTGACGCGCTCCTGGGTGACCTCCACCCAGTCGGACACCCCAAGCTCCTGGCCCACCAGGCCGGCGAGGTCGGCGTAGGCGACTTCCTTCATGGCGATTTCTCTCCCAAACATTTGTTTGGATAGAGACCAGTCCACGCCGCTCAGGTCAACCGGAGAAGGTGCTCACCACCAGCCAGACATTGGCCGCCGAGATCACCACGAACAGGAACCAGGCCACCGCCTTCGTGATCCAGCCGTTGGCGAACGCGCCCATCAGCGCCTTGTCGTCGGTGAAGCGCAGCAGCGGCCAGATGGCGAACGGCAGCTGGGCCGACAGCACCACCTGGGTCAGCACCAAGAGCTTGCCGACCGAGTGCTCGCCCAGGGTCAGGACGCCAATCAGCGCCGGGACGATGGCCAGGCCCCGGGTGATCAGCCGCCGCTGCCAGCAGGGGATCTTCAGGTTCAGGAAGCCCTCCAGGATCACCTGGCCGGCGATGGTGCCGGTGAAGGTCGAGCTCTGGCCGGAAGCGAACAGGGCGATGGCGAACAGCACACCGGCCAGCGCGCCGCCGGTGACGGGCGCGAGCAGCTGGTGCGCCTCCTCGATGCCCGCCACTTCGGTCATGCCCCTGCCATGGAAAGCCGAGGCGGCCAGGACCAGGATGGCGGCGTTGATGAACAGCGCCAGCAGCAGCGAGACCACCGTGTCGATCGTCGATAGGCGGATCGCCGCCCGCTTGCCCGGCTCGTCGGCGGGCGTCAGCCGCGTCTGCACGATCGAGGAATGCAGATAGAGGTTATGCGGCATGATCGTCGCGCCCAGGATGCCGATCGCCAGGTAGAGGGCGTTGCCTTGCTGGAGCGCGTCGAGCGACGGGACGAGGCCGCGCGCCACCTCGCCGGCGTTCGGCGGGGCCAGGATCAGCTGAACCAGAAAGCAGATCCCGACGGTCGAGATCAGGCCCAGGATGATGGCTTCCAGCTGGCGGAAGCCCTTGCCCTTCAGGCCCAGGATGATGATCGTGTCCAGCGCCGTCAGCAGCACCCCGCCCCATAGCGGCACGCCCAGCAGCAGCTTGAAGGCCAGGGCCGTGCCCAGCACCTCGGCGATGTCGCAGGCGATGATGGCCAGCTCCGCCAGCAGCCACTGGACCTTGACCGCGCGCGGCCCGAACTGGTCGCGCGACATGCGGGCCAGGTCCTTGCCGGTGACCAACCCTAGGCGCATCGACAGGGTCTGCAGCACGATCGCCGCCAGGCTCGACAGCACCACGACGAACAGCAAGCTGGTCCCGTAGCGCGCGCCGGCCTCGATGTCGGTGGCCCAGTTGCCGGGGTCCATATAGCCGACGCTGACCAGCAGGCCGGGCCCCGCCACCCGCAGCATCCGCTGCCACGCCGGCAGCCCCTCGGGCACGGCGACCGCGCCGCGCACCTCCGACGGGCAGAACGGCGCGGTGGCGGTCTTCGGGAGGCGATCGAGCAGGGCGGCGAACATGCGGCCTAGTTAGGGGTGCGTCGCCGGGCTTGTCAGCCCTCAAGCGCCGCGCGGGCCTCGGTCGGCAGCAGGCTGACGGCCTGGTCGAGCAGTTCGCGCCAGACCTCGCCGCGATCGCGCGCTTCGGCGTAGGCCTCGCGCAGGGCGAAGGGGTCATCGAGGGCGAGGGCTTCGATGAGCTGCGCGGCTTGAAGGCGGTCCTTCAGGCCCTTCTCCGGATTGACCTTACGGTTCCGGCTCACGATCAGCTTGTGGACGGCATAGCGCGCGGGGGCAGGCACGTTCACTAGGACGCCGGGACCATGCAGCACCGCCGTCTCGATCGTCTCTCGCAACAGGAAGTCCAAGAACGGCAGCGGAACCGCGTCGCTGCCAAGCGTGGGCAGGAACGACGGCTCGTCGCGGGGCGCGCCACGGTTGGTTGTCAGAACATCGACCCGATAGCGCTCGCCCAGCGCATAGCCTGTCGTGCGAGCGGCATCGAAGGCGTAGCTGACAGGCGTGAAACGGAGATCGACCTCTCGCAAGATATCGAGCACTGGGCGGTCGAGCTTGTCATCGACATGGGTGGCGACGCCGAAGTCCTGAGCGATATCGAGATCGAGGGTCGCCAGGCTGGTGACGGGCAGCCGGACAGCCAGATGCGCCGCGTAGGTCTGATAGGCAATGGTTCCGACCAAGGCTGCGCGCAGACGAAAGGCGCCGGCCTCGGCGAGCGCCGCGGCGATCTCTCCGCTGGTTCGGTCAGGCTTGGGCGCGCCCGAGGCGACGATGGCGGCGACCAGTCGGCGGCGATCCTCGATATCGATGCGATGCTCGCCGTGCCGGGCGATACGTTCGCGCAGGTCGTCGTTGTCGGGTCCGACATAGATCTGCTTGCGGCTACTCGCGCCGCCGGTCGGCATCTGGACGTACCAATACAGCCGTCCCTTTACGGTCTTGGATACGAAACTCGATCCGGCCGGAAACTCGCCGAAACGTGCCAGGCGCAGGCGTTCCATCAGTTCCGCGTAGCTAGTGCTGGCCGAAAGCGGCAGGCGCTGGATCATTCCAGCAAGCTATACGCAAATCTGAAACTTGCGTATAACTTTCCCGCGATCTAAACGATCTGGCTCTCGCCTTTTCCCCAATAGGCGTCGCGGATCAGGCGCTTGTACAGCTTGCCCGTCGGATGTCTGGGCAGCTCGGCCATGAAGTCGATGCGGCGCGGGGACTTCACGTGGCTGAGGTTGGCGCGGGCGAAGGTCATGAGCTCTTCGGCCAGGGCGACCTGGTCGTCGCCGAAGTTGAGGGGCTGGATGACCGCCACGACCTTCTCGCCCATCTCCTCGCAGGGCGCGCCGA
>CAKZJK010000516.1 GCA_936942565.1 uncultured Caulobacter sp.
GGCGACGAGCCCTATGACGCCGAGCGGGCGCGCCTGCTGATGACCGGCTTCGTCGACTGGCGGCCGTCGCGGGCCCAGGTCGAGCACGAGACGGCCTACATGTTCCGCTCGATCTACCTGATCGCCCTGGCCATGCTGCTCAAGCCCGACGCCGTGCCGGGCCTGTTCAAGCGGCGGGTCATGCGCTTTCGCCGCGACTATCTGGGCGAGGACGATCCCCAGGCGATGGAGGCCGCGGAGATCATCACCGAGGGCCTGCTGCGCGAGCAGGAGGTCGTGGCCATGGACTTCACCGGCCTCGCGCCGCGTCCGGCCCGCAAGCTGCCGGCCCGGACCTGGCCGCCGCCGCGTCCGCCGTATCCCTCGCGCAAGGATCTGGCCAAGCTGGCCACGCCCCTGCCGCCGGCCGAGCCCCTGCCCGGGGCGGTGCGTTATGGGCGGCGGCGCTGAAGGGCGTTCGCCGTTTCACAGGCCTCGGAAAATGGAATAGGCGTTTTCCATGGACACCCTCTCCCCCGCCGAGCGCAGCGCCCGGATGGCCCGCGTCAAGGGCAAGGGGTCGGCCGCCGAGATGGCGGTGCGGCGGCTGGTCCACCGGCTGGGCTATCGCTACCGGCTGCATGGCGGGGCGCTGCCGGGGCGGCCGGACCTGGTGTTTCCGGGGCGGCGCAAGGTGATCTTCGTCCACGGCTGTTTCTGGCATCGCCATCCCGATCCCGACTGCAAGCTGGCGCGACTGCCCAAATCACGGCACGAGTTCTGGATCCCGAAGCTGGAGGGGAATCGCGCGCGCGATCTTCGCCAGCTGGCGGCGCTGGAAGCGCTCGGCTGGCGGGCCCTCGTCCTTTGGGAATGCGGGCTCAAGGACGAGGCTTTTCTCGAGAACGAAATTAGAACATTCTTGGACTCATGAAGTCGATCGAACTGTTCGCGGGCGCCGGGGGGCTGGGGATCGGTCTCTGCCGGGCGGGGTTCAAGCCGGCCAAGGTGGTCGAGTGGAACCGCTATTGCCGCGAGACCATCGCCGAGAACCGCGCCAGCAAGGCCTCGCCCATGGCTGGGTGGCCCGTGGTGGAGGGCGACGTGCGCGACGTCGACTTCCGGCCGCTGGAGGGCAAGATCGACTTGGTCTCGGGCGGGCCGCCGTGCCAGCCGTTCTCGCTGGGCGGCAAGCACCGGGCCTATGACGACACCCGCGACATGTTCCCCCAGGCGATCCGGGCGGTGCGCGAGACGCGGCCCAGGGCCTTCGTGTTCGAGAACGTCAAGGGCCTGACGCGGGCCAGCTTCCGCAACTACTTCGAATATATCCGGCTGCAGCTGGAGCATCCCGAGGTGGTGGCGCGGCCCGACGAGGACTGGTCCGAGCACCTGTCGCGGCTGGAGGAGCACCACCTGCGCGGCGCGCGCGACGGCCTTTCCTATCGCGTGGTGGCCCGGGTGCTGAACGCCGCCGACTACGGCGTGCCGCAAAAGCGCGAGCGGGTGATCTTCGTGGGCTTCCGCGACGATCTGGACTTGGAATGGTCGTTCCCGACCGCCACCCACTCGGCCGAGGCGCTGCTGTGGGCGCAGCATCGCTCGGGCGACTATTGGGACGCGCACAAGGTGGCCCGCAAGGCCCGGCCGGACGCCTCGGCGGCGCCCGCGCGCGCCCTGGCCTTGAAGGACAAGCCGGCCGAGCTCGCCTGGCGCACGGTGCGCGACGCGATCGCCGACCTGCCCGACCCCGAGTTCGAACCAGAGGCCGCGGCCGCCTTCGCCTATCACCGCTTCCAGCCGGGCGCGCGATCGTATCCCGGCCACACGGGCAGCCCGCTGGACGAGCCCGCCAAGACCCTGAAGGCTGGGGTGCACGGCGTGCCCGGCGGCGAGAACATGCTGGCCCGTCCGGACGGCTCGGTGCGCTACTTCTCGGTCCGCGAGAGCGCGCGGCTGCAGACCTTCCCGGACGGCTTCATCTTCCACGGGGCGTGGAGCGAGGTCATGCGCCAGCTGGGCAACGCCGTGCCGGTGCGCCTGGCCGAGGTGATCGGCCAGGACGTGGCGCGCAAGCTGCGCCGCGCGGCATGACAAGGGGCTACGCCGAGTTCGAGCTCGATTTGCCCAAGGCGCTGCTGCGCGAGCTGACCCACGTCCTGGAAAACCTGCCGCCGGCGCCGCTGACCGCCGAGGCCGTCGCGGACCTGCCCCGGCGCCAGGGCGTCTACCAGCTGCTGCTGGGCGACGCGGACGATCACGAGGTGATCTACATCGGCAAGACCGACGCGGCCTCGGGCCTGCGCGAGCGCCTGCAGAAGCATCACAAGAAGATCCAGCACCGGCATGGCCTCGCGCCCGAGCGGGTGCTGTTCCGGGCCGTGCGGGTCTTCGTGTTCACCGCCGTCGACCTGGAGGCGCTGCTGATCGGCGCCGAGAAGCAGCGGGCCAAGGCGCTGTGGAACGGCAGCGGCTTCGGCGCCAAGGACCCCGGCAAGGAGCGCGACACCACCCGGTACAAGCCCGAGCACTTCGACACCTGGTATCCGATCGACATCGACCGGCCGCTGGACGAGGGCTTTCCCACCCAGGCTAGCGCCGCGGCGCTGGTCCAGGCCCTGAAGCGCCAGCTGCCCTATGTCTTCCGCGTGCAGGGCGCGGACGAGGGCTCCGGCCCGCACGATGACCTGCTGGCGACGCCGATCACGCTGGAGGGCCCGCTGACCGCGCGCGCCGCGCTGGGCCAGATCCTGGCGCGGCTGCCCGCCGGCTGGCACGCCACCAAGCTGCCCAGCCACGTCATCATGTACAAGAACGACGACCGCAAGTTCCCCAGCGGCGAGCTGATCGGCGCCTCGCGCTAGGTTAGCGGGCCGCCAGGTACTGCGCCTCCCACCAGCCCAGCAGGTTCTGCTCGCGCATGGCCGCGAAGAACCGCATCAGGACCTGGGCGTGGCGCTCGGAGAAGGCGCGCCAGCGGGGCTCCTCCATCAGCTCGGGCGGGATCAGGTAGCCGCGCCCGACCTTCTCGCAAAGGCCGTTGTCGGTGATCCTCAGGGCGTTGCGGCGGACGCTCTCGAACGGCAGCCCCAGGGCGCGAGCGATGGCCGAGGCCGAGACGGGCTTGCCCTCGGTCGTCAGGCTGCCGTCGAGGATCGCGAACAGCATGACGACGGCGAACGGGTCGCCGACCATGGGCAGCAGGGCCTCGATCAGGCGCAGGAAGTGGTTGGTCCACAGCCGCATCATCTGGCGCAGCGGCGGCGGCTGGTCCGACGGCGCGGGCTCGACCGGCGCCAGCGCGCCGGCGCGGCGCAGGTTGGCGTAGAAGGCGGTGAACACCGCCCAGGTGTCGATCGCCGTCTGCAGCGCGCGTGACGAGTTGGTGAAGGCCTGGGGCATGATCACCCCGTCGTCGCGCATGACCAGGATGCCGGCCTCGACCAGGCTGGCGACCCGGCGGCGCGCCGTCTCCTGCGGCACGCCCAGCGAGACCGCGATCGAGCGGACGCGGGCGGGTCGCCGCATTTCGTCGGGCGGCGAGGCCTCGAGCCCGGAATAGGTCTTCTGGAATTCGGCGTCGCGCGCCATCGGGGCGAGGTTGGCCTGGGCGATGGCCAGCATCAGCAGAACGTCGATCGCCGAGCGATGACCCTGCTTTCGAAAACCATTTGGAATTAACTGGGCCGAGAAGGCCAGGCACAGACCTTCGCAGGTTCTGTCCACCGTCGCGGTCGATACGCTCATGATATGAAAACCCCAGGACGGGGTTTGGGACCTGCCCCTATGCTTGGTCCCCGCCCCCATCCTAAATTTGCGCCCTGTCGTGATCTAGTGCGGGCGGCCGGCGGGCGCAAATCACATCCTCGGCGGCATGGTTAGCCGCGCGCGGTTTACTCGAACGGCGGCTTGAGTCGGAAGAAGCGGGCCTCGCCCAAAAGATCGTAAACGCGACGGACGCGGAAAATGTCGGGACGGGCTCGGGCGAGACCCAGTTCGGCCTCGGTCAGGCCGAACGGCGCGACCTCCGCGCCCAGGGTCGTCTTGACGACCAGCAGGCGCGGGCTGGCCTCGAGGTCGAAGCTGATGACGTCGCAACCCTCGGGATCGCCGCCCCGGGCCAGGCGAACCTGATGGGCGAGATCCGCGCGGCCGTGGTCGGTCAGGCGGCGCGCCTCGTGGGCGACGATGCTGGCCGCGCCCAGCCCCGGCAGGAAGCGATCCTCGGCGGCGCGGGTGGCCAGGTCGAAGCGCTGGATGATCCGGGCCAGCGTGGCGTCCGGCGGCAGGGGCTGGGGCGGCGCGGCCTCGAGCAGCGGGACGGCCGGCGGGGCGGCGAACAGGGCGTCTGGGCGGACGGCGGCGGCCAGCAGGGCGGGCTTGGCGAGAAGAGCCTCCTCGACGGCGATCAGCAGCGGCCCGTCATAGGTCCAACGCGGCGGCGGGTCCTTCAGCACCGGCAGGCCGATCAGCGCGAGCACGGCGGAAATCTCGCCCTGCTTGGTCGTGACCGGCATGCCGGACTTGCCGGTGACGAAACGGACCGTGCGGTCGTGGGCGGCCCGATCGACCGGCTTGCCGGCCAGCGTCTTCTCAAGCTGGGTCAGGTAATCCCCGACCACGACGGCGAGCTCGGCTCCCGTCCACTCGCGCCCGATGGCCTCCCGTTCCGCCGAATCCCCCGTCATCGGACGATCCTGCGCCAGCGCGGCCCCGCGCGCCAGGGCTCTAGCTTCCGGCGCTCGGAGCGCGCTCAGCGCCCGCTCGTCGCCACGCCCGCCGAGGCGCGCGGAGGTTCCTGCACCGGCGTCTGGTCCGACCGCAGCCCGGCCAGCTCCATGGCGCGGCGCAGGGTGGTGACCGGCGCGCCGTCCTCGACCTTGAAGGTCAGGCTGGCGGTCAGGGCCGGGTTCTCGCCGAGGTTGGCGAAGCCGCCGGACCGCTCCGCGTTGAAGGTCACCCCGTAGGCGCGGCCCGCCAGGACGCGGCAGATCAGGACGAAGGTCTTCTGGTCGGAGAGCAGGCGCGGGGTCTTCACGCAATCCATCGGCTCGACGCCCGGCGCGGGCGCGTAGTTCCAGGTGGTCGGCGACATCTGCTGATCGAAGGCGGCCTTCAGGATCAGGATGCCTGGCGCGACGCTCTGGTCCTGGGCCGGATAGGTCGCGACCAGCTTGGGCGGCAAGGTCGGCGGCAGGATCAGCACCGGCGAGACGGCGTTCGGCGCCTCCTGGGACGTCTGGACCTGCCCATGAGCGCTGGCCGCGCCCAGGCTGGCGCAGAGGACAAGAGCGGGAACCAGGCGGCGGCGCGACATCTTTCCAGATTGGCCGGCAAGCGCGGCCTTCTCAAGGCGCCAAACGAGGCCTACATCGCGTTCATGACCAACAAGACCGACGCTCCCCCGCCCGAGGGCGAAACGCCAATGCAGCGCGCCCTGCGCCTGAAGAAGGCCGCCCAGGGTCGCCATGGCCATGGCCCGAAGGCCTCCAGCGGCAAGGTCGAGCGCGCCAGCGCCGCCGCCCCCACCGGCAAGTCCAAGCCCTGGATGACCCGGTGACGATCCCCAAGGTCCTCGGCCGCGCCTCGTCCATCAACGTTCGCAAGGTTCTCTGGACCCTGGACGAGCTGGACCTGGCCTACGAGCGCGAGGACTGGGGCGCGGGCTTTGCCTCGACCAGGGATCCGAAGTTCCTGGCGATGAACCCCAACGCCCTCGTTCCCGTGCTGATCGACGAGCATGGGTCGCTCTGGGAAAGCAACACCATCTGCCGCTACATCGCCGCCGGCTCGCCGCTACTGCCCGAGGATCGGCGCGCGCGCGCCGTCGTCGAGCAGTGGATGGACTGGCAGGCCACGGAACTGAACACCGCCTGGCGCTACGCCTTCTCGGCCCTCGTGCGCAAGCATCCGGGCTTCGACGATCCAGGCCAGATCGCCGCCAGCGTCGAGGCGTGGAACACCGCCATGGGCCTGCTGGACGCGCGTCTGGTCGACACGGGCGCCTATGTGGCGGGCGAAACCTTCACCCTGGCCGATGTCGTGCTGGGCCTGTCCACCCACCGATGGCTGCACAGCCCGATCGACCGGGTCGAATGGCCCGCCCTCACCGCCTACCACGCGCGCCTGAAGCAGCGGCCGGCGTTCGCGGCGTGGAGCCTTCCAGAGGTTCCGTGACCGGCTCGGCTCCGTCCTGGGGAAGGCTGGCGATCGGCGCGCCGGGCAGCATGGCCTCGCCGGTCCACTCCCAGTGCCACGGCTCGTAGACGTAGTTGACGAAGCCGAAGCGTCCGGCGTTCGAGACCATCCAGCGATAGAGCGGCGAGCGCGCCATCACCAGCCGATTGGCGTCGGCAGAGGAATCCGGGCCAAAGCCCGGCGCGGCGTCGATGAACAGGTCCATGGCCAAGCCCGTGCGGTGAGCCGAGCAGATGGTGCGGATCAGCCCCTGACAGTTGCGGTCGCGCGCGCAGCGCTGGGCGTCGGCGTCCGGCGCGCGGAAGCCGGAATAGATCCTCAGCGCCTCGGGCCGACGCAGAACGCCGGCCGCGCGCGCCTCGGCGGCCATCTCGCGATAGGCCTCCAGCGCGGCTGGCCGGAGCTGGATCGTCTTGCCGCCGTAGCTCTCGTCCGAGCGCGCGGTGGCCAGGCTGGCCTCGGCCGGCGCGCCTGGGCAGATTCCGTCGCGGTTCACCCGCACGAACGGCCGCGCCAAGTGCCAGCGCGGCAGCATGACGGCGAAGACGGCCGCGTCGACCACGCCCGTTCGCGCGAGTTTGTTCGTCTGCTGCCAGCGGGCCAGGGCGGCGGCGAAGCCGTCCGAGCCCGGGGCGCAGCTGGTGCCGATCTCGGCGGCGATGCGAGGCGCGTAGATTTCCCAGCCCGTCTCGGGCTTGCCGAACGGCGACCAGGCCAGCGTCGACAGAGACGCGGCGTTGGCCGCCGCGGCGCCGGGCGGCCCCGCTTCGCTTCCGACGCAGAGCGCTGGCGCCGCCACCAGCGGCGGCGGGCTTTCGGCGTTGACCGGAGCCTGGAACGTGGGGCCAGGATCGGTGGCCTGGGGGCTCTTCGCCTCCCACGGCGGCCAGACCACCCACAGCCAAAACGCCCCGACGACCAGCGCCAGGACACCCAGCCCCCACAGCAGACGACGCAGCGCCCTCAAATCTAAGCCTCACAAGCGGTGGAACTTCGCCATGGCTCAAGGCTTCAAGCGGTGAAGTCGTTCCCGCCTGGAGTTTTCATGACCGGTTTGGTTTCCCGTTTCGCCCTCGTCGCCGTGCTCGCCTTGAGCGCCTGTGACGACAAGCCGCCGGCCAAGTCCGTCCCCGCCAGCACGGTCCAGAAGGCGCCCATCCCGACGGTCGCCGCTCCGCCCGCCTCGGCCGCCGCCTCGCCGATGGGACAAGCCATCAACGCCGCGGTCTTCGATCCGGCCGCCACGGATCCGCTGGCCCGACGCGACGTCCTGATCCGGACTCAGACCCTGCTGGATCGCGCCCACTTCTCGCCCGGCGTCATCGACGGACGCGACGGCGGCAATCTGAAGCTGGCGATCCAGGCGTTCCAGAAAGCCCACGACATGACCGCCGATGGAGCCGTCAGCCAGGCGCTTCTCGACGCCCTGGTCGGCGCCGACAGCGGGCCGGTGCTGGTCGACTACACGATCACCCAAGCCGACGTCGCCGGCCCGTTCATGCCGCAAATCCCCAAGGAGGATTACGAGGCGATGGCTCGCGAGCCGGCCATGAACTATCACGACGTCGTCGAGATGCTGGCCGAACGCTTCCACATGGACGAGGGCCTGCTGCGCGAACTGAACCCCGGCGCCAACTTCAACCAGGCCGGCGTCGCGATCGTCGTGACCGCCGCCGGTCCCGACACCCTGCCCGCCAAGGTCGACCGCATCGAGATCGACAAGGCCCTGGGCCAGGTGCGCGCCTTCGACGAAACGGGCGCGCAAGTCGCGGTCTATCCCGCCACGGTCGGCAGCACCGAACGGCCGGCGCCCTCTGGCGAATGGGCGGTGCGAACGCTCGCCCCGCGTCCGACCTACACGTACGACCCGTCGCGCCTGACCTTCGGCAAGCCCACAGCCAAGCTGACGATCAAGGCCGGCCCGAACAATCCCGTCGGCTCGACCTGGATCGACCTGACCAAGGACACCTACGGCATCCACGGCACGCCGGATCCGAAGCTGGTCAACAAGCGCGCCTCGCATGGCTGCGTGCGCCTGACCAACTGGGACGCGGCGGAGCTGGGCTCGGCGGTGAAGAAGGGCGCCAAGGTGATCTTCATGGGCGTCGAGGCGCGGCCAGCCTGATCGCTCCAAGCTTCAGCGTTCAGCCTGCGTTCAGCCGGCGCGCGGCCTAGTGCTCCCACAAGCCTGTATCGCTTGGGGGAGACACCAATGTCCAAGACGCTCAGCCTGACCGTCCTTTCCGCCGCCGCCCTGATGGCCGGCTGGACCAGCGCGGCCAGCGCCCAGGCGCCCGGCTGGGACGGCCGGTACGAAGAGCCGCCGCGCGGATCCTACACGCGCTCGTGCCGCGAGATCACCGCCTTCGACGGCCGTGTCTGGGCGCGTTGCCAGAACGATCGCGGCGCCTGGGAGTGGAGCAGCGCGCGCGCCCGCGATTGCGGCGGCCAGGGCCTGGAAAACCGCGACGGTCGCCTGCAATGCGCCGGCTTCGTCGGCCCCGGTCCCCTTCCCGGTCCTGGCCCTGGCCGTCCGCCGGGCGGCGGCTGGCGCGCCGACGCGGTGCTGTTCGAGCATGTCGGCTACGATGGCCGCGTCTACGAGGTTCGCGGCGACATGCCGGATCTGAGCCAGACGGACTTCAACGACAAGACCTCCTCGATCAAGATCCAGCGCGGCGCCTGGGAGGTCTGCGAGGACGCCTATTACCGGGGTCGCTGCACCGTGATCGACCGCGACCAGGGCGTCTTGCCGCGCGACTGGAACGATCGGATCAGTTCGATCCGTCGCGTTCGCTAGAGCGCTTTCGCCACCTTGGGTCGCGCCCCTCTTGAAGCTCGGCGCGGCCCACGGTTAAGGTCCGCCGCCCCGAGAATAGTGGAGTTCGGATATGCGTAAGATCGTCGTTCTGGCCGCCGTCGCGACCGCGCTGCTGGTCTCGGCCTGCAACACCATCGAAGGCGCCGGCCGCGACATTTCCGCCGCCGGGCGCGCGGTGAGCAACACCGCCAAGGACGCCAAGAACTGACAAGCCTAGGGCGCCTCGCCGCGACGCCAAGCTTAGGGCGGCCGGCTACAGCGACGTAAGCTTTTCCAGGTCGAGTACTAAGTCTGGCATTTACGCCGAAAAATAAACGACGCGAATATTCACCGCGTTAACTTCGTCGCGAAATTCCGCGCCAACCCGTTGCAGAGGCCGGGCCTGTTCTAGGGCTTTGTGGCGAAAACGTGCGGAATACTCTTGTTTTGATCGAGACAAATCGTCGCCGTGCGACCGCCGGTCGCCCTTTTCTTGCCAGGCCAGGAAGCGCATATGGACGCCATGTCCGAGACCCGCACCGCTCCTCCGCTGATCACCGGCCTCAAGCGTGGCCTGCTGCACCGCTGCCCGAACTGCGGCGATGGCCGGCTGTACATGCGCTATCTGAAGGTCGATCCCGAGTGCGAGGCCTGCGGTCACGAGTTGGGCGGCTATCCGGCCGACGACGGCCCGGCCTACTTCACGATCCTGCTGATCGGGCACCTGTTCGTGGCCCCGCTGCTGTTCTTCCCGTGGATCTGGGAGGCGCCGCCGGCGCTGGTCGCGCCGCTGACGCTCATCCCCCTCGCGGTGTTGACCCTGCTGCTGCTGCCGCGGGTGAAGGGCGGCGTCATCGGCGCCCTCTGGGCCATCCGCCTGAGCAAGGCCGAGGACGCGCCGAGCTGATCTCCGGAACCGACCTGGGCCGTCGCGTATTCCCAAGACCTGATCCCAGCGTCGCCGTGGTGGCGGACGCGGGAACGGAGGGAAACCACGGACCATGCTCGGCACGATCCTTATCATCATCCTCATCCTGGCTCTCATCGGCGCGCTGCCGACCTGGGGCCACAGCCGCTCCTGGGGCTACTTCCCGTCGGGCGGCCTGGGCCTGCTCCTCGTGATCATCATCATCCTGGTGCTGATGGGACGCATCTAGCGAACTTGCTCTAGATCGGCGTTCGCCTAATCTCCCCCTCAAGCAAGAGGGGGAGATCCACATGACGGCGAACGCCGACGCGCCCACGGCGCGCCTTACGCCGACGGCCCGCGCCCGGGCCATTCTCGGCGGATCGGCCGGCAACCTCGTCGAATGGTACGACTGGTTCGCCTACGCCGCCTTCACCCTCTATTTCGCTCCCGCCTTCTTCCCGAAGGGCGACCAGACCGTCCAGCTGCTGCAAGCGGCGGCGGTCTTTTTCCTGGGCTTCGTCGCGCGGCCGATCGGCGCATGGCTGATGGGCCTGTACGCGGATCATTCCGGCCGTCGGGCGGCGCTCTCCGTGTCGGTGGCCCTGATGTGCGCCGGCGCGCTGATCATCGCCATCACGCCAGGCTACGCCGCGATCGGGCTGTGGGCGCCGGCGATCCTGCTGTTCGCCCGCGTGCTGCAGGGCCTGTCGGTCGGCGGCGAGTACGGCGCCAGCGCCACCTATATGAGCGAGATGGCCGGCAAGCAGCGCCGCGGCTTCTGGTCCAGCTTTCACTACGTGACCCTGATCGCCGGCCAGCTGCTGGCGCTGGGCGTGCTGATCGTGCTGCAGCGCCTGCTGCCCGAGGACGCGCTGAAGGCCTGGGGCTGGCGCGTTCCGTTCGTGATCGGCGCGCTGCTGGCCGTGGTGGTCTTCTGGATCCGTCGCGGTCTCGACGAAAGCATCTCCTTCAAGAGCGCCGGCCCGCGCGAGACCCTGTCGCGCCGCCAGGTCGGCGTCGCCGCGGCGCTGCTGGCCCTGACCGTGATCGCCGGCGTGATCGGCGTGACGACCGGACCGCTGGCCCGCCCCGCCCAGATCCTGGGCGCGGTGTTCCTGGCGCTGTTCTTCGTTTCGCTGATCGTGCCGCTGATCCGGCTGCATCCGCGCGAGAGCCTGCTGATCATGGGCCTGACGGCCGGCGGCTCGCTGACCTTCTATGTCTACACGACCTACATGCAGAAGTTCCTGGTCAACACAGCGGGCTTCTCGAAGGGACAGGCGTCCGAGATCAGCGCCATCAGCCTGATCGGCTTCCTGCTGGCCCAGCCTCTGGCCGGCTGGCTGTCGGACAAGGTGGGCCGCAAGCCGATGCTGATCGCGGCCTTCGGCGGCGGCGCCCTGTCGATCTGGCCGATCATGACCGGCATCTCCCAGGCGACGACGGTCATGGGCGCCCTGTGGCTGATCCTAGCCGGCGTGGCGATCCAGTCCTGCTACACCTCGATCAGCGCCGTGGTGAAGGCCGAGCTGTTTCCGGCCCACGTGCGCGCGCTGGGCGTGGCCCTGCCCTACGCCCTGGCCAATGTGCTGTTCGGCGGCACGGCCGAGATGGTCGCCCTGGCGTTCAAGCACGAGGGGATCGAGAGCGCCTTCTACGTCTATGTCGCCGGCGTCATGACCCTGGGCCTGATCTGCGCGATCATCCTGAAGGACACCGGCCGCCACAGCCTTATCCACGAGGACTGATCACGGCGCTTTCTAGAGCGCGTGGCGGGCGCCGAAACCGCCCACGCTTTCGGCCGCCACGCCTGGCCCGCCCAGAACTTCGTTTTCCGACTCTCCGCGCCCGTCTAGATTGCCGCCCATGCCGTTGCTCGACATCATCGTCCTCGTCGCCTTCTCCCTCTGCTGGCTGCTGTACGAGCCCATGCTCAGGCGGCTGGGCGAGGCGGGCGGCGTGCTCAACACCGACATGACCGTGATCCGCCGCCGGTGGATGCAGGAGATGGCGGTGCGCGAGATCGCGCTGCTGGACGGCCAGCTGCTGGGCCACGCGATCAACTCGGCCAGCTTCTTCGCCTCGTCGAACCTGATCCTGATCGCCGCCGCAGCGGGCGTGCTGTTCGGCGGCGACAACGCCTTGAGAAGCGTCGAGGGCCTGGCGGTGCTGGCCAAGACCACGCCGATGATGTTCCAGATCAAGCTCGGGCTGGTGCTGGTGGCCCTGGCGCGGGGCCTCCTGGATTTCATCTGGTCGATCCGCCAGATGAACTACTGCCTGGCCGCGATCGGCGCCGCGCCGATGTGGGCCCCGCCCAAGGTGCTGGAAGAATACGCCGAGGCGGCCGGCGGCATCCTCAATCCGGCCCTGTCGGCCTTCAACGCCGGCGTCCGCGCCTACTATTTCGCCCTGGCGGCGGCGTGCTGGTTGCTGGGCCCCCTACCCTTCATGACCGCCACCCTGGGAGCCATGACCCTGCTGCTCTGGCGCCAGCGCCGCAGCCGCGCCTCGATCGCCGTTCACAAGGTCCGCGAGATCCTCGAGCGCCAGCCCGTCGTGCACGGGCCGCACCTGACCAAGCTGAAGCGGCCGCCGCCCCCCAAGGACCACGCCTAGAGCTCCAGAAAGCCCCGAGCCGCCCGCGAGGCTAGTTCTTCGGCGCGGTGACCAGCGGGCCGTCGGTGTCGCTCAGCGCCATCATGTCGTTCATCGAGGCCGGCGGCGTGACCTTGTCCGCTGGCGCGGGCTTGGCCG
>CAKZJK010000517.1 GCA_936942565.1 uncultured Caulobacter sp.
CAGGATCTACCGCCACCTCGCGCCCTATATTCGTCGCCTGCGCGATGAGGCGAGCGGGCAGGGGCTGCCGCTGCAGCGTCCGATGTTCCTGCACCACGACGACGATCCGGCCACCTATGCCGAGCAGACCCAGTATCTGTTCGGCCGTGACCTGCTGGTCGCTCCGGTGATCGAGGAGGGCCTCAAGGCCCGCGCGGTCTACCTGCCCAAGGGGGCGGACTGGGTTCATGCCTGGTCGGGCCAACTGTTCGCCGGCGGCCAGACAATCGACACCCCGGCTCCGCTGGGCAAGCCGCCCGTGTTCTATCGTGGGGACGCGGCCGACGCGGCAATATTCAAAGACCTGCGGACGTTCTGAGGACAGCCGATGACCTTCAAGCTCGACCGCCGTTTCCTGCTGGCCATGCTGATCGTGGCCAGCATTCTCAACTATGCCGACCGGCAGATCATCGCGATCCTGAAGCCCATGCTGCAGGAAGACCTGCACTGGACCGACGCCGACTACGGCCATCTGGCCGCGACTTTCCAGCTGTCGGCCGCGATCGCCTTCCTGTTCACCGGTTGGTTCACCGACCGGGTGGGCCTGAAGATCGCCAATCCCCTGGCGGTCGGTTCGTGGAGCCTGGCGGCCATGGCCCATGGCCTGGCCCACACCGTCGCGCAGTTCACGATCGCCCGGGTGGCGCTGGGCGCGACCGAGGCCTTGGGCACTCCAACCGGCGTCAAGACCATCGCCGCGGCCTTCGACTCCCGATCGCGATCCCTGGCGCTGGGCCTGTTCAACGCCGCGAGCAATATCGGCGCCGTGGTCACGCCACTCTTCGTGCCGTTCCTGGCCGCGGCCGTGGGCTGGCGGAACACCTTCGCCATCGTCGGCGGCGTGGGACTGATCTGGGTTGTTGTTTGGTTCGCTAGCGGGGCGGGCAAGTCCGAGGTCTTCAAGCCTCGGCCGGCGGATCCCGCTCAACCCACGCCGGAGAAGGTGCGCTGGAGCGACGTCTTTCGCGATCGCGCCACCTGGGCGATCATGGGCGCCAAGGCCCTGTTCGATCAGGTCTGGTGGTTCCTGCTGTTCTGGACGCCGGATCTGTTCCACCGGGTGTTTGGCCTGGACATGAAGGCCTTCGCCGCGCCGCTGGCCGTTATCTACCTGATCGCCGCGGCCGGCTCTTTGATCGCCGGCGCGATCGTCAACCGACTTCTAGCCCGCGGCTGGTCGGTCGATCGCGCTCGTAAGACGGTGATGCTGGTCTGCGCGCTGCTCGTGCTGCCCGCGCCCTTGGTCCTGCACGCGCCCAGTCCGTGGATCGCGACCTTGCTGTTGGGCATGACCCTGGCCGCCCACCAGGGCTTCTCGGTCAATGTCTTCGGCATCATCACCGACGTGGTGCCAGCGCAACGCGTGGGCACCGTCACCAGTCTGGGCGCCCTGGCCGGGAACCTGTCGGGCATGGCGGTGCTGCAACTGGCCGGGATGTTGCTGACGAGCGGCGTCGGCTACCTGCCGCTCTTCCTGATGGCGGCCTTCGCCTACCTGCTGGCCTTGGCCTGGATCCATCTGTGGCTGCCCACCCTGCGCCTGGCCAATCTCTGAGGGGCTTAGCGTTTGTCTCATGGGGTTGTGACCGCGCGCGGAGATCGCGCCCGGCGACGACCATTATTGGAAAGCCGAGCTAGGGGCGTTGCCGCCGGGCCGCACCGCTCGGCGTGTCTGGCGATCCCAATGAACATGCTCGCCGTCGCGGTGTTTCTCTAGCCGCGCGCCCATAGCGGGCCGCATGGATGATGGCAGGCCTTCGGGTCTCGCGGTCAAAGCTTGTCGTGCTTCTCGACGCCACCATGACGTGGCGCCTCTGGGCGTCTGATCCCTTGGCGGAACGTCGGTCGATCATCAAAGCGGCAGTCCGGCGCCGCCACCCCGCGAAATCGCCGCGAGATCGCTCACTTGCAATGGCTCGGCGATTTTTGAAGCAATATCGTTTACGGGCGACGAATGTTGTGAGGATCTGGAGATATAGCGCACGCTTTCACCGATAAAGTCAGATTTCGAGCCGAAAAACGTCGATGTAGATCAGCGTTGCGCGGCTTGGGCGCGGTTCTGGGTGAGTTCGCGGGGCGGGCGAGGGCGACCAAGGGGCGCTCCGCGGATGAAACGGGCTCCGCGCGTGGAGCCGAGGGCGGCGGGCGGCTGCATCCCCCTTTGTGGTGGGATGTCCGCGCGCCAAAGCATGGGGGATTTGAATGAAGACGATCAACAAGACCAAGGCGCTCGCCGCGATCCTGTCGGCCGGAAGCATGATGACGTCGATGGCGGTTGCGCACGCCGAGACCACGCCGGCCATGAAGGCCGCGGCGGTCGCTGGGGTCGATGCGCGCGCCAAGCTGAACCAGCAGATGATCGACCAGGTGTTCAGCTACGCCGAGCCTGGCTTCCAGGAATTCCGCACCTCCGAATATCTGACCGGCATCCTGGAGAAGAACGGCTTTAAGATCACGCGTGGCGTCGCGGGCATTCCCACGGCCTGGACGGCCACCTGGGGCTCGGGCGGACCCTTGGTGGCGCTAGGCAGCGATATCGACGACCTGCTGGGCCTGTCGCAGTATCCCGGTGTCGCCGAGATCAAGCCGATGGTCGAAGGCGCGCCCGGGCACGGCGAGGGTCACAACTCAGGCATGCCCATGATGATCGTCGCGGCCCTGGCGGCCAAGGACGTCATGGAGAAGAACCACATTCCCGGCCGCTTGATGCTGTGGCCGGGCGTCGCCGAGGAACTACTCGCCACCAAGGCTTACTACGTGCGCGCCGGCATGTTCGACGGTGTCGACGCCTCGATCTTTGCCCACGTCAGCAAGGACTTCAGCACTGGCTGGGGTCCCGGGGGCAACAATGGCATGGTTTCGGTGGAGTACACGTTCAAGGGCAAGACCGCGCACGCCGCGGGCCAACCTTGGGACGGTCTGTCCGCCCTCGACGGCGTCGAGGTGATGGACATGGCTTGGAACATGCGTCGCGAGCACCTGCCGCTGACTCAGCGTTCCCACTACGTGATCACCAATGGCGGCGGTCAGCCCAACATCGTCCCGGGCGTCGCGAGCGTCTGGTACTATTTCCGCGAGAACACCTTCGAGTCGATCCGCAATCTCTACGAGTTGGGCAACACCATCTCGAAGGCGGCGGCCATGGCCACGGGGACCACCGTCGAGCATCGGGTGCTAGGCTACGCCGCGCCCAACTACAGCAACAAGCCGCTAGCCGAGGCGGCCTACGCGAACATCAAGGCCATCGGCATGCCGAAGTGGACGGCGGACGATCAGGCCTTCGCCAAGTCGGTGCAGGTCGCGCAGAAGTTCAAGCTTCAGCCGCTGGCCACGGAGGTCGCGCCGCTGTCGACGCCGGACACTCGGGGAACCTCGATGGGCGGCGGCTCCGACGACATCGGCGACGTGATGTGGACCGTGCCGACGATCACGATCCGCTACCCCTCGAACATCCCCGGCGCGATCGGTCACAACGTCACTTCGGCCATGGCGATGGCGACGCCCATCGCTCACAAGGGCGCGGAAGTCGGGGCCAAGGCCGTGGCCCTGACGGTGCTGGACCTGATGACAACGCCGAAACTAGTCGCCGACGCCAAGGACTACTTCAAGAACGTCCAGCTGAAGGACACCAAGTACGATCCGGTGCTGACCAAGGACGACAAGCCCGCGATCTGGCTGAACGAGGACATCATGTTCAAGATGCGGCCGAAGATGGAGCCGTTCTATTACGACTCTAGCAAGTACGGCAGCTATCTGGAGCAGTTGGGCGTGAAGTACCCGAACGGGCTTCCCAAGTAAGCGCCAGGAAATCCGCCCGCCTTCAGGCGGGCGGATCGCCCCGCCGCGCTCTGGCCTTTTCCTGGAAGACGATGGGCGGCGTTCCGCGCCGCGCCACCTCGCGCATCACGAAGCTGGAGCGGATCTTGGCCACGTGCGGCAGGGTCGACAGCTCTCGTCGATAGACCCGATCGTAGTCTTCGAAAGACTCCACGTTCAGCATGATGAGGAAATCGGTGTCTCCGGACACGAAGCCGCAATAGGAGATCGATGGACACTTCACGACTTCCCGCTCGAATTCATTCAGAGCGCGTTCAGCCTGTGAACTGAGCTCGATAGCGACGAACACCACGACACTGTAGCCCAGCATGGGCATGTTCAAGTTCGCCGAATAGCTCGTCACGACCTGACGCTCTTCCAGATTTCTGCGCCGTCGAGCCACTGCGGTGCTGGAGAGATTTATCTGCTCTCCCAGCCAGACATCCGAGGCCCTTCCATCGACGCAGAGCTCTCTTAGGAGCTGATAATCTGTGCCATCGAGGTCAAGATGTTCGGATTTCGACATGGTTTTTGCAACTCCGTGTGCAATTCGGCGGCATAGGGCTTATTTGCGGCCAAAAACTCTCTTTCTGTAAGTAAACAGAAGAAAGTGAAGTAATTTTATCAGGTCGGTACGAGCCAATTCGCGCGCATTTTCGTAGCGACGCTCGCGGTCAGCACTCGGCCGTTGAGGATAATCCTTACGACGCTCCATTCAAGAGGGCGATTCATAGGGAGAGACCCATCAGGGGTTGTCGCGAGAGGTGATCCTCGTGGCGATTGGCGAGTAATGCGCGTCCCGTATTCAATCGTGCGTCATATATATCAAACCGTGTCTCAGTTATAGTCGTTCTACCTGGACGGCGAATGCTTATCTGCGAGCGTTAATATATCGATCTTGTCTTGTTTTTGATGGGAACTGATTTTTCCATCGCGACGGGGGTCGCGGTGGGGTGGCGTCAATTCTACCGGGGGATAACATGAAGCTCACGAACTATATGCCGTCGGCCTTGGCGACGCGCCGTTATGTCTTGGCGACCGTCAGCGCGGCCGCCTTGCTGGCGTCTGGCCAGGCCGCCCTGGCCCAATCCGTTTCGGCCGCGGCGACGGCCACCGAGCCTGAGATCGTCGAGGCCGTGGTCGTCACCGGATCGCGGGTCGCCCGCGATGGGTTCGATGCGCCGACGCCCGTGAACGTGTTGGGGCTTGAGGAAATCAAGGCCTCCGCGCCTGCCAACATCGCCGACTTCGTCAATACGCTTCCATCCGTGGCGGGCAGCTCGACCGCAGCCAATTCCTCCGGCTCGCTCAGCAACGGCGCGGCGGGCATCAGCGCGCTGAACCTGCGGTCGCTGGGCACCGGCCGCACCCTGGTCCTGTTCGATGGCCAGCGCTCGGTCGTCTCCGCCGCGACTGGCCAGGTCGACACCAACACCTTCCCGCAGTCGCTGATCTCCCGCGTGGAGGTCGTGACCGGCGGCGCCTCATCCGCTTACGGCTCGGACGCCGTCGGCGGCGTGGTCAACTTCATCCTCGACAAGGACTACACCGGGATCAAGTCGTCCGCGGAGTATGGCGAGACGACCTATGGCGACGGCGAGAACTGGAAATACAACGTCACCGGTGGCGGCGGCTTCGCCGACGGCAAGGGGCACTTCCTGGCCAGCGCCGAGTGGTTTCACCAGGAAGGCGTCCACACGATCGATCGTGACTGGAACAGGACCGGCTACTTCGCGATCCGCAACCCGGATACTTCGGCCACGGCGCCCTACTACATCATCAGCAACCACGTCGGCATCTCGACCTACACCCCGGGCGGCCTGATCACCGCCGGTCCTCTGAGGGGGACCTATTTCGGGGTCAATGGCGCGGTGAACCAGCTAGCCTACGGCACGGTGTCGGGTCAGTGGATGGTCGGCGGCGACTGGGACTATTCGTCGTCGGGCATGGTCGGCACGAACACCCTGATCCCCGACGAGGACCGCAGCAGTTACTTCGGCCGGGTCAGCTACGAGATCACACCCAGCATCGAGGTCTTCGGCCAAGCGTCGTACGCCAAGTACGAAGGGCTCAGCTACTACATCTCGCCGACCCAGACGGGCGTCACCATTCGCGCCGACAACGCCTTCCTGCCGACCTCGGTCAAGTCGCAGATGACCGCGCTAGGCCTGACCTCCTTCACCATGGGCACCAGCAACATCGACATGCCGGCCTCGGGTAGCGCCATGGAGCGCGAGACCGAACGCTACGTGGTCGGCGCCAAGGGCGACTTCCAGGCCTTTGGCCTGGGCGTCGACTGGGACGCCTACTACCAGCACGGCAAGACCAAGACCCACGAACAGCTGACCCCGACCTGGAACACCGCGCGTCTGACCCTGGCGACCGACGCGGTGCTCTATAACGGCAAGATTGTCTGCCGTTCGACCATCACCGATCCGGCCAACGGCTGCGTGCCGCTGAACCGCTTCGGTCAAGGCGTGGCCAGCAAGGAGGCCCTGGCCTATGTGCTGGGCACGCCTTATCGCGACCAGCACTTCACGCAGGACGTCGCCGCCTTCAACTTCCGCACCAACGATATCAAGGGCTGGGCGGGTCCGATCTCGTTGGCGACCGGCGCGGAGTACCGCAAGGAGGAGATGGGCGGCTTCGTCGAGGCTCAGTATCAGAGCAGCGGCTGGAAATACGGCAACTTCCGCGCGACCGCCGGCAAGTACAACGTGGCCGAAGCCTATGCCGAGGCGGTCGTGCCGTTGTTCAAGGGCGCCGACTTCAATGGCGCTTTCCGCATCACCGACTACAGCACCTCCGGCACGGTCAAGACCTGGAAGGCGGGGGTGACCTACGCGCCGATCCCGGACATCAAGCTGCGCGGTTCGGCGTCACGCGACATCCGCGCCGCCAACATGAGCGAACTCTATGACGCTGGCACCGCGCGCTCCAACTCGGTGAACATCAACGGCGTCTCGACCGCCTTCGTGCAGAACCTGCAGGGCAATCCGGACGCCAAGCCCGAGATCGCCGACGGCATCGGCATTGGCGTGGTGCTGTCGCCACGCTTCCTGCCCGGCGTACAGGCCTCGGTCGACTACTACGACATCTCGGTCAAGGGCGTGATCAGCTTTGTCACGGCCCAGCAGGTCGCCGACTACTGCTACATTCAGAAGGTCACGTCGTACTGCGGCAATCTTAAGTTCAACAACGGCGTGTTGAGCACCATCGATCTCTACTACGCCAACCTCAACAAGATGACGGCCAAGGGGCTGGACGTCGAGGTCTCGTACCGGACCGACTTAGGCGATCTGGTCTCGTGGGGCGCGGGGCGCCTGGTCCTGCGCGGCATGTTCACCCACTATATCGAGAACGTCACCGACGATGGGGTCACCCATATCGACCTGGCGGGCGCCAACACGGGCAGCACGCCGGACTGGGTCTATCGCCTGAGCGCCAACTACGACGTCGACAATTGGGCGTTCAACCTGACCGCCCGCGGCGTCAGTTCGGGCGTGGTCAGCAACGCCTACACCGAGTGCCAGAGCGCGTGCCCAGCCAGCGTCGCGCCGTACTACACGATCAACGACAACAGCGTTAAGGGCGCGACCTACGTCGACGTCTCCACGACCTACAAGTTCGAAGTCGCCGATGTGAAGGGCGAAGGCTTCCTGTCGATCAAGAACCTGTTCAACAAGGATCCCGTCCTGGTCGCCAACCCGGCCAACCTCGGCGCCGAGAACACCGTGGGCTACCCCCAGACCAACCGCAACCTGTACGACACCGTGGGGCGCACCTTCCGCGTCGGCTTGCGGTTCGACTTCTAGAGCGCGGTCGGCCAGACCGTCCCCGCCTTCGGCGCGGACGGTCTGGTCTTATCCACCGGAACTGCGGTGACGAGGAGCCGCAGACGTCAGGTCTCCGGTCCGCCCCGCCGCCTCGCCAGCCACGCATAGATCGTCGGCAGCACCAGCAGGGTCAGCGCCGTCGAGGTCAGCAGGCCGCCGACCACGACCGTCGCCAAGGGCTTCTGCACCTCCGCCCCGGGGCCGATGGCGAGCGCCATGGGGATGAAGCCCAGGATCGCCACCAGGGCCGTGGTCAGCACCGCCCGTAGGCGGCCGACCGTTCCCTCGACGACGGCGGCGACGATGTCGGCCTCGATCGCGCCACGCTGCTTGAGGCTCTGCATCAGCACGAGACCGTTTAGCGTCGCGACGCCGGAGACGGCGATGAAACCGACCGCCGCCGAGATGGAGAACGGCATGCCACGCAGCAGCAGCGCCCATGCCCCGCCGACCAGGGCCAGCGGCACGCAGGCGAAGACCAGCGCCGCCTCCGCCGCCGAGCCGAGAGCGAAGAACAGCAGCGCGGCGATCACCAGGAAGACGACCGGTACGATGATCGCCAAGCGCGCGCTGGCCCGCTCGAGGTTCTGGAACTGGCCACCCCAGTCGAGCCAGGAGCTCGGCGCCGGCTTGACCGCCTGGCTGACGGCGGCCTTGGCGTCGGCGACAAACCCGCCCAGGTCGCGACCGCGGACATTGGCCTGGACCACGATACGCCGCTTGCCGTTCTCGCGACTGACTTGGTTGGGGCCCTCGGCGGTGTCGAAGCGGGCGATGCTCGAGAGCGGGATCACGGCCGAAACACCGCCGTCGGCGCTTTCCGACACGACCGGCAGCTGCCCCATGGCGGCGGGGTCGGCGCGTCGATCGTCGTCCAGGCGGACGACGACGTCGAACCTACGGTCGCCCTCTAGGATGTGGCCGGCGTCGCGACCGCCCAGGCCGATTTCCAGGGCGTCGGCCGCGTCGCTGGCGTGGACGCCAAGAGCCGCCGCCGCCGTCCGGTCGACGCTGGCGGTAATGGTGGGCTGGCCGGAGATCTGCTCGACCTTGACGTCCGCCGCGCCGGGAACCTTTCGCAGGGCGGCGGCGACCTGGTCGGCGGTCCGGCTCATGGCGGCGAAGTCGTCGCCATAGACCTTCACGGCCACGTCCGAGCGCACACCGGCGATCAGTTCGTTGAAGCGCATCTGGATCGGCTGGGTGAACTCGTAGGCGTTGCCGATCAGCTTGCTAAGGTCGTCTTCCATGCGCTCGACCAGCGCCGCCTTGGGCAGGGACGGATCAGGCCAGTCCTTGCGTGGCTTGAGGATCACGAAGGTGTCCGAGGCGCTGGGCGGCATGGGGTCCGAGGCGATCTCGGCCGTGCCGGTGCGGGTGAAGACCAGGGCGACCTCGGGCTGGGCCGACAGCGCCTTCTCGACCTCGAACTGCATGGCCTGGCTCTCTTCCAGCGAGATCGAGGGCACGCGGCTGGCCTGGACCAGCAGGTCGCCCTCATCCAGCGTCGGCGCGAACTCCCGTCCGAGCGACAGGAAGGCGACGAGGCCCAGCGCTAGGGCGACGAGCGCCCCGCCGGCCACCGCCTTGGGCCGGGCGACGGCGGCGCGCAGCAACGGCTCGAAGCGTCCGCGCACGGCCCGCATGGCCTTTGTCTCGCCATGGCCCTTGGGTTCCCGCACGAAGAGCGCGGTCAGGGCGGGGACCAGGGTGAAGGACAGCACGAACGCGCCGGCCAGGGCGAACATCACCGTCGCGGCCATCGGCGTGAACATCTTTCCCTCGACGCCCTCGAAGGTCAGCAGCGGGGCGTAGACCAACAGGATGATGGCCTGGCCGAAGGCGGCCGGACGGGCCATCTCCTTGGCGGCGTCGACGGCGATCGACAGGCGCTCGCCGGCCGTCAGGGCCCGCCCTTCGGTCTGGCGCTTCACGGCCAGGCGGCCGAGGGTGTTCTCGATGACCACCACAGCGCCGTCGACGATCAGGCCGAAGTCCAGCGCGCCCAGGCTCATCAGATTGCCGCTGATCCCGAACCGCCGCATGGCGATGGCGGCCATCAAGAACGACAGCGGGATCACCAGCGCGGTGATCAGGGCGGCGCGGACGTTGCCGAGCGCCAGGAACAGCACGACGATGACCAGCAGCGCGCCGACCGTCAGGTTATGTTCGACCGTGCGGATGGTCGCGTCGACCAGCCGGGTGCGGTCCAGCACCGGCCGGATGATCACGTCCGGCGGCAGGCTGGGCGCGATGGCTTGCAGACGTTCGCCAACCCGCGCGGCGACGGTGCGGCTGTTTTCTCCGACCAGCATCAGGGCGGTGCCGATCACCACCTCGCGGCCGTTCTCGCTGGCCGAGCCCAGGCGCGGAGCGTGGCCCAGGGCGACCGTGGCGACGTCCGAGACCTTGACGACCGCCCCGTCGCGGCGGCCGATCGGCGTGTCGGCCAGTTCGGCCAGGCTCTTCACGCGGGCGTCGGTGCGGACGATGTAGGCCTCGCCGCCGCGCTGGACGTAGCCGGCGCCGGCGATGCGGTTGGCGTGCTCGAGCGCCTCGACCAACTGGGGCAGGCTGATCCTCCGCGCGGCCAGCTTGGCCGGATCAGGATGGACCGCGTACTCCTTGACGTAGCCGCCCAGCACGTCGACGCCGGCCACGCCCTTGATCGTCTTGAGCTGCGGCGCGACGATCCAGTCCTGCACCGTGCGCAGATAGGTCGCCTTCTCGATGTCGGTGCGCAGCGTTTCGCCCTCGGGCGTGACATAGGGCACGCCGGTCTTGGCGACCGCGCCCTTGAACTCCACGGTCCAGATATAGACCTCGCCAAGGCCGGTGACCGGCGGACCCATGCTGGGCTCCAGGCCGTCGGGCAGGTTGGCGCGCGCCGCCTGCAGGCGTTCGTTGATCAGCGCCCGCGCGAAATAGAGATCCGTGGCGTCGGTGAAGACGGCGGTGATCTGCGAAAAGCCGTGTCGCGACAACGAGCGGGTCTCGACCAACCCTGGCGTGCCAGCCAGCGCGGTCTCCAGCGGGAAGGTCACCTGCCGCTCGACCTCCTCGGGGCCGAGCGCCGGCGCGATGGTGTTGATCTGCACCTGGCGGTTGGTGATGTCCGGCACGGCGTCGATCGGCAGGCGCGACAGTTGCGACAGTCCGAAGGCGAACAGCGCGACAGCCAGCAGGACGACGATCCAGCGGAAGCGGACCGACAGCGTGATGAGGCGGTTCAGCATGATCAGTCCTCGTGCCCCGCTTCGCCCTTGCCGAGTTCGGCCTTCAGCCGAAAGGCGCCTTTGCCGGCGATGCGCTCATCCCCGCTCAGTCCCTTGAGAATCTCGACCGATCCGGCGGCCGTGCGACCGACCATGACCGGCCTGGCGCGAAAGCCCTTGGCCTCGGCCACGAACACGACAGAGCGGCCTTCCAGGGTCTGCACCGCGTCCGCCGGAACGGTCAGGCCGCCTTGTCCCTTGGCCAGAACGACGCGGGCCGAGACGATCGCGCCGATGCGAGGGGCCGGCGAGGTGGGCTTGGCGCGGACCACCGCGGCCCCCGCGCCAATGGCGCTGGGGGCGACGGCGACGATGCGGGCGCTTGCCTCCTGGCCGTCCGGCATCTGGACGCGGATGGCGTCGCCGACCTTGATCGCGTCGGCCGAGGCCGGCGGCGCGTCGAAGACGTATTCGACTTGGCTCTGGTCGGCGATCTCGGCGACGAGGGCACCTTCGGTCAGGAATCCGCCGACGCGGGCGTCGACTCGGGTGACGACGCCACCGATGGGCGCGCGCAGGACGGACAGGCCCTGGCTGTTGGGCGCGCCCTGCGCGGCGACCTTGGCCTGGGCGGCGCGCAGTTCGGCGCGCGCCTTGTCGGCGAAGGCCTGACTAGCCTCCCAATCCTGGCGGGCGACGACGCCGGCGTCGAACAGGCGACGATCGCGGTCGGCGGCCTGGGCGGCGCGGGCGGCCGCCTTCGCGGTGTCGAGTTGGGCGCGCGCGTCCGCGCCCTCGGCGCCACGCAGGACGGCGATGGCCGCGCCGGCGGTCACGCGATCACCCGGGGCGACCTGAACCCGCTCGACGGCGCCGGACACGGACGCGGCCAGGGCGGCCGAGGCGTTGGCCGCAAGCGCGACGCGGCCGGGCAGCACCAGCTCGCCGCCGCCGCCACGTCCCACCGTCGTCGTCAGCACGCCGGCCTTGAGGGCGTCGGCGGCGTTCAGGGCGACGAAGCCGTCCTCATGCGGCGCGGGTTCGCTGCTCTCGTGGTCGGCGTCGACGGCGGGCGGGGCTTGGGTGACCCGGCCCAGACCAAAGCCAAGGCCGACGGCAAGCGCCAAGCCGGCGGCCGCGCTCGCGAGGATCAATCTACGGTCTGTCATGGGGCGTTCCCGAAAGCGGTCTGTCCGTGGGCCTGGGCGAGGTCGGCCTGGGCCTTGGCGCGCGCCAGGCGCGCCTCGATGTGACGTTGGCGCGCGGCGACCAGGTCGCGACGCGCGGCGAGCAGTTCGATCAGCGGCGTCTTGCCGGCCTCGTAGCCCAGCCGCGCCAGGCGATAGGCCTCGCGGGCGGCGGCCTCGCCCTGGCGCGCGGCCAGGGCCGAGCGCTCGGCGGCTCGTGCGTCTGCTTCAGCGGCGCGACGATCGGCGATGGCGTCGGCCTCGGTGATCAGGCGCCGGGCGTGGGCCGCGTCCGCCTCGGCTTGGGCGGCCTTCACCGCGCCGCGGTTACGATCGAACAGGGGGAGGGGCAACGAGAAGCCGGCGACGGCGGTGGTAGCGTCCTCGCTGGCCAGGCGCCGCACCCCCAGGGTCAAGGTCAGGTCCGGAGCCGCGCGGCGACGCTCCAGGTCGAGCTTCCGCGCCGCGACCCGCTGATCGGCGTCGGCAAGCGCCACCGCCGGCGCCGGGCTCGCGGGCGCGGCGGG
>CAKZJK010000518.1 GCA_936942565.1 uncultured Caulobacter sp.
GTTCTGGAACGAGTTCTCGGCCGATCCCAAGCGCTTCACCGAGGCTTCCCGCCAGCACTACGCGGCGCTCTACGCCTTGCCGGGGGCCATGCACTCGGGCTTCTCGCAGTTCGCGGCCTTCGACCAGGACGCCATCGACAACCGCGCCATGCTGGCCGCGCGCGGCAAGCTGGCCATGCCGGTCCTGGCGCTGGGCGGCGAGAAGTCCTTTGGACCGATGATGGCCACGGTCATGCGCGCCGGCGCTTCGGACGTGACGGAGGGCGTCGTGCCGGAGTCCGGCCACTGGATCATGGAGGAAAACCCCGCCGCCACCATCAAGCTGGTGCGAGGCTTCCTGGAGCCTGGCCGATAGGCAGCCAGCAGCCGCCTCGCGAACACGAAAGGCCCGGGGGCGATCCCGGGCCTTTTTCGTTGGGCGGAGGGCCCTGTCAGCGCCACCCCGGCCAAGCCGATAGGGCGCGGACGGCGAATCGGCCAGACTTCGCCAGCCGATGCCAGGGCGGACGGAGACGACGATGATCCAGGACAGCGCCCGTTCCGACCTCGGGGCCCCGAGTCGTCCCTGCGTGATCTGCGACGCCGACGCCGGGCCCCAGGTCTTCGAGTCCCGGCTCGACGTCTGCGGCCTGGGCCCGGTGAGCTTCGGCGTTCGCTGCTGCGCCGCTTGCGGAATGGTCCAGCAGAGCCCGGCCGTTAGCGGCGAGGTGCTGGCCCAGCAGTATCGGCTGTTCTCGAACTACACCCAGTTCGACCAGGGCGATCCGCCGCTGAGCGCGCCGGCCGCGCGGATGCTGGCCCTGCTGGAGCGGCGCGGGATCGCGCCGGGACGGGTCTATGACGTGGGCGCGGCCACCGGCGCGGCCCTATGGCACTTCCGCCAGCGCGGCTGGACGGTGTCGGGCTGCGATCCCTCGCCCAAGGCCGTGGAGCAGGCCAGCCAGGCCAACGGGATCGCCCTGGATCTCGGCGACGAGCACGAGACCCTGCCGCCGCTGGCGGACTTGGACCTGATCACCTTTTCGCACGTGATCGAGCACCTGTTCCATCCGAGGGAGACCCTGGCGCGGGCGCGGCGGGCCCTCGCGCCGAGCGGCCTGCTGTTGTTCGAGGTGCCGTGCCTAGCGGCGCCGGAGATCAATCCGCCCGGCCTCTTCATGCTGGAGCACCTGAGCTATTTCGACGAGGCCTCGGTGCGCAACCTGATGGCCGCGACCGGCTTCGAGATGCTGGACAGCCAGGTCACGGTCGACAACTGGCCTTTTCCCGTGATCACCGTCCTGGCGCGCCGAGCGCCCGACGCGGCGCCCGCGGCGTCATTGGTCTCGGGGTTCGACGCGGCGCTAGACTTCTGTGAGCGCTACGCCGCTACCGACGACGCGGCCTGGGCGCGAAGCGACGCGCGCCTGCGCGCGGCCATCGCGCCGGGCGAGGCGGTCTGCGTGTGGGGCGCGGGGATCCACACCTCGACCCTGCTGGAGCGGACCTCGTTGGCGAGCCACGCCC
>CAKZJK010000519.1 GCA_936942565.1 uncultured Caulobacter sp.
CAGGCGTAAGCCTCGCCGTGGGCTTTCGGGAACGCGCTTGCAACCTTGAGGTCAGCGTGCGTTTCTGTTCGCGCTGAGAACGGCTGGAGGGGTCATGCCGCTTGATGACGATGGCCTCACGGAGGCCGAGATCCACGCCGCGCTGAAGGAGACGCCCAAGGGCGCCTTCGCCCTGGCCGGACTGACGGTTGGATCCCTGATGCTGGCCTGGCTGGCGATGTATCTGTTCGTCTTCCTGCCGCGAGGCTCGGTGGGATGAACGCGTCGACCGAGAAGGACATCGTCCGCGCCGAGAAACGGTGGCTGATGGTGGTGATCGGCTGCGTGTCGCTGATCATGGTCATGGTGATCGTGGCCGGCGTGGTCATGCACATCAATCCGCCCAGCAATATCGAGCGCAACAAGCCGCAGGACCTGCATCTGTCGGCCGAGTTCACCGAGGCCAATCTGGGCGCGCGGGTCGAGGCCGGCGGCCAGATAACGGCCCGGATCGTGGCGACCCAGTTCGCCTTCGTGCCCAGCTGCGTGGTGCTGCCGGCCGACACGCCGGTGACCCTGCGCCTTTCCAGCCCGGACGTGGTCCACGGGATCCTGGTGTCGGGCACCAACGTCAACACCATGGTCGTGCCGGGCTATGTCGCCCAGGTGCACACGGTGTTCCGCAAGACCGGCGACCTGCTGATGCCGTGTCACGAATATTGCGGCCTGGGCCACAGCGAGATGGTGGCCACGGTGCGCGTCGTGCCGAAGGAACAGTTCAAGCCGGGTCCGGACGGGAGAGTCGCCTGTGCCGCGCAATAACCGCCTGATCCTCGCCCATCTCTGGCTGGCCTTCGGGGTCTTCCTGGTCGCCTGCGCCCTGGGCGTCTGGCAGATGTGGGTGCGCGGCCCGCTGTCGGCGCCGCTGGACATCCCCCAGCGCTACTACCAGTCGGTGACCGCGCACGGGGTCTCGATGGCCTATGTGCTGACCACCTTCTTCATCATGGGCTTTGGCTATTTCGTCGCCGAGACCGCCTTGAAGCGCGAGCTGCCCGGCAAGGCCTGGGCCTGGGGCGCCTACGCGATGGGCGTCGTCGGCGTGGTCATGGCCGTGCTGTCGATCGGCGCGGGGCAGGCCTCGGTGCTCTACACCTTCTATCCGCCCCTGACGGCGACGGTCTGGTTCTATCTGGGCCTGGTGCTGGTGGTCGTCGCCTCGTGGATCTGGTGCGTGCTGATGCTGGTCGCCATGGGCGGCTTCAAGCGGGCCAACCCCGGCGTTCCGGTGCCGCTGGCCATGTACGCCACCGTCGCCAACGCGGTGATGTGGCTGTGGACCACGGTCGGCGTCGCCAGCGAGATCCTGTTCCTGATCATGCCCGCGGTGCTGGGCTTCAAGCAGACGATCGACGTTGGCCTGTCGCGGACCCTGTTCTCCTGGACCCTGCACGCGATCGTCTATTTCTGGCTGATCCCGGCCTACACGGCCTTCTACACCATGGCCCCGCGCATGGCGGGCGGGCG
>CAKZJK010000520.1 GCA_936942565.1 uncultured Caulobacter sp.
CATGGGCATGTCGGACATGTACGGACCCGCCGACCGGGCCGAGAGCCTGGCCACCTTCGACGCCGCCGTCGAGGCGGGGATCACCCTGATCGACACCGGCGACTTCTACGGCATGGGCCACAACGAGATGCTGATCGGCGAGGCGCTGAAGAACCACAAGCGCGATCGGCTGGTGCTCAGCGTCAAGACCGGCGCCCTGCGCGATCCCGCCGGTGGCTTTCTCGGCTATGACGGCCGCCCCCAGGCCATCAAGAACTTCCTCGCCTACAGCCTCAAGCGCCTGGGCGTCGATCACATCGACATCTATCGGCCCTCGCGCCTGGATCCCGACGTGCCGATCGAGGACACGGTCGGCGCCATCGCCGAGATGGTCCAGGCGGGTTATGTCCGACACATCGGCCTTTCGGAGGTCGGCGCCGAAACCATCCGACGCGCCGCCAAGGTCGCGCCGATCGTCGATCTGCAGATCGAGTACTCGCTGGTTTCGCGCACCGTCGAGGCCGAGATCTTGCCGACGTTGCGCGAGCTGGGTATCGGCATGACGGCCTATGGCGTGCTCTCGCGCGGCCTGATCAGCGGGCATTGGACGACGCAAACGGCCCAGGGTGGGCGCGATTTCCGCGCCCACAGTCCGCGCTTCCAGGGCGAGAACCTGGCGGCCAATCTCAAGCTCGCCGAGGCTCTTCGCGCCGTGGCGGAGGCCAAGGGGGTGACGACGGCCCAAGCGGCCATCGCCTGGGTGGCCTCGCGCGGCGACGACATCGTGCCGCTGATCGGCGCGCGTCGCCGCGACCGCCTCGCCGAGGCCCTGGGCGCCCTGGAGGTCTCGCTCACCGCCGAGGATCTGGCGGCGATCGAGGCCGCCGTTCCGGCGACCGCCGTGGCGGGCACGCGCTACGCGGAGGCGATGATGGCCCACCTCGACAGCGACTATTATCTATAATAATAAGTAGCTATCAACTAACTCTAGTGTCGACTGTCCAGTCGGCCTGGTCATCGACCATCTAGTCGGCCCGACTAGTCGGTTGCGTCTTCGACCTGGATCTCCTGCCCTTCGCCGCCCTGATGGGTGTCGAGATCGTTCACGCCGCCCCCGACCGCGTCGAGGGGCGGCTGATGGTCCGGCCCGATCTGTGCACGGCCGGCGGCATCCTGCACGGCGGCGCGGCGATGGCCTTGGCCGACACGCTGGGAGCCATCGGCGCCTTCCTTTCGACGCCGGAGGGCCGACGGACCACGACCCTGGAGAGCAAGACCAACTTCATCGCGCCCGCCGCGGTCGGGACAACGGTGAAGGCCACGGCGACGCCGCTGCACATCGGTCGACGCTCCAGCATTTGGGTCACGCGGATCGAAGGGGAAGACGGGCGCCTCGTGGCGGTGGTCACCCAGACCCAGATGACGGTGGAGTAGTCGCGTGCCCGAAGCCCGGCTTATCCGTATCCAAAGGGCGGCGGCCGCGGCGCGCGATCGGGCCAGGCTGAAGGCGCCGTTGGAACCATGATCACGCTACGTCCGCCCGCGCCCGGAGACCTGGGCTGGATCGTCCAGCGGCACGGCGAGCTGTACGCCGCCGAACAGGGCTGGGACCATCGTTTCGAGGGCGTGGTGGCCGGGGTGATCGCCGACTACGCCAAGACCTTCGATCCCGCGCGAGAAGCCTGCTGGATCGCGGAACACGATGACCGAAAGGTCGGCTCCGTCATGCTGGTCCGCGAGAGCGACACCGTCGGCCGCCTGCGCCTGCTGCTGGTCGAGCCCTCGGCGCGCGGCCTGGGCGTGGGCGAGGCGCTGATCTCGGCCTGCCTGGGCTTCGCGCGCGAGGCGGGCTACGCCGAGGTCGTCCTCTGGACCCAGAGCAACCTGCTGCCGGCCCGCCGCCACTATGCCCGTTTCGGCTTCGTGCTTGAGAGCAGCTGGCCCTTCGACGGCTTCGGCGAGGGGCTGGTCTCGGAGAGCTGGCGGCTCAAGCTCTAGCCGCCCAGATGGCCGCGCCAGGCCTCGCGCAGGACCTTCTTGTCGATCTTGCCGGTCGCGGTCAGCGGCACGGGGGCGAAGACCACGTCGTCGGGCGTCCACCATTTGACGATGCGTGGCGCCAGATAGGCCAGAACGGCGGCCTTGGTGACGGCCGCCCCTTCGTGCGGCTCGATGACCAGCAAGGGGCGCTCCTCCCATTTGGGATGGGGCACGCCGACGACGGCGGCGATCTTCACGCCTGGGCAGCCCACCGCGACGTTCTCGAGATCGATCGAACTGATCCATTCTCCGCCCGACTTGATCACGTCCTTCTGGCGGTCGGTGATCCGCATGAAGCCGTTGGCGTCGAGCGTCGCGATGTCGCCGGTGTCGAACCAGCCGTCGTCGTCCGTGGCGTCATGGTCCTTGCGGAAGTATCGCTGGACGACCCAAGGGCCTCGCACCTTCAGCGCGCCGGACGTCTGGCCGTCGCGAGGCGCCTCGACGCCATCCTCGGTTTCGACCTTCAACTCGATGCCGAACTGGAGGCGGCCCTGGCGCGTCCAGATCGCTTCATCCATGGCCTCCTCTCCCAGCGCCGCCAGAGCGGGCGTCGGGGTGGCGACGACACCGATCGGGCACGTCTCGGTCATGCCCCAGATCTGCAGCACCTGGACGCCATGGCGGCGCTTGAAGGTCTCGGCCATGGCGCGTGGCACGGCGCTGCCGCCGATGACCACGCGCTTGAGCGTGCTGGGCGCGGCCTGGTTCTTCTCGAGCCAGTCCAGGTACATCGTCCAGATGGTCGGCACCCCGCCGGTGAAGGTGACGCCCTCGCTCGCGATCAAATCATGCAGCGATGCGCCATCCATGCGGTCGGCGGGCAGCACGAGCTTGGCCCCGCAGATCGGCGCGCTGAACGGCACGCCCCAGGCGGTGGCGTGGTAGAGGCTGGAGCAGGGCATGGCGACGTCGAAGGCCGTGAAGCCGAACGCGCTGTTGAGGCCGCCGGCCATGGCGTGCAGCACCACGGCGCGGTGGGAGTAGAGCACGCCCTTCGGGTCTCCGGTCGTGCCCGACGTGTAGCAGAGGAAGGCCCCGGCGTTCTCGTCGAAGGACGGCCAGTCGATGGCTTCAGGTTCTCCGGCGATGAGCGCCTCGTAGGAGATCGCGCCCACTTCGCCCGGATCCGTACGCGCCTCGTCCGACAGCATGATGAAGGTCGTCACCGACGCCAGGCGCGGCGCGATGCGCTCGACCAAGGGCAGGAAGTTGCTCTCGAAGAAGAGGACGCGGCTGCCGGCGTGGTCGATCGTGTAGGCGATCTGCTCGTCGGAAAGGCGGGGATTGGCCGTGTGCAGCACCGCGGCGACGCCAGGAACGGCATAGAACAGCTCGAGGTGGCGGTGGGTGTTCCAGGCCAGGGATGTGACCCTGTCTCCGGGCGCGACGCCAAGGCGGCGCAAGGCGTGAGCGGCCTGGGCGGCGCGGCGGGCCAAGCCCGCGTAGTCGTAGCGCCAGAGGGGCTCGTCGATCAGTCGCGAGACGATCTCCCGCGCGCCATGCGCCTGGGCGGCGTAGGTCAGGATGCCGCTGATCATCAGCGGCGCGCTCTGCATGAGCCCTGGGATCATCGGCTCCTCCCAACTCTTATCGTTGGGAGGAGCCTAGAACCTTATCGACGTTCAGGGGAAGCCGGTTAGGCCGCTCGCGCGCGGGGAGCGGCGGCCTGGGCCTCGCCGACCTTGAAGCGTCCGACCAGCGTCGCCAGCTCGCCGGCTTCGCCCTTCAGCGAGTGGGTCGCGGCCGTGGCTTCCTCGACCATGGCGGCGTTCTGCTGAACGACCTGGTCCATCTGGTTCACGGCGACATTGACCTGGTGCAGGCCGGTCGATTGCTCCTGAGCCGAGGCGGCGATTTCCTTGACTAGGGTGTCGATGGAGGCGACCTGGTCGACGATGGCGCGCAGCGCATCACCCGTCTGGGCCACCAGATCGACGCCGGCGTCGACCTGTTGGCTGGAGGTCGAGATCAGGGTCTTGATCTCCTTGGCGGCCTCGGCCGAACGTTGGGCCAGGGCTCGCACCTCCTGGGCGACGACCGCGAAGCCCTTGCCGGCCTCGCCCGCCCGGGCCGCTTCCACGCCGGCGTTGAGCGCCAGCAGGTTGGTCTGGAAGGCGATCTCATCGATCACCCCGATGATTTGGCTCACCTGGCTCGACGAGGTCTCGATTTCGCTCATCGCCGAAACGGCTTGGCTGACGATCGCGCCCGAACGTTCGGCGCCCGAGCGGGCCTGGGCGACCAGGCTCGACACTTCCAAGGCGCCCGAAGCGGTCTTGCGGACGGTGGCGGTGATCTGGTCGAGCGCCGCGGCGGTCTCTTCCAGGCTGGCGGCTTGCTGCTCGGTGCGGCGCGACAGGTCGTCCGAGGCCGAAGCGATCTCTTCCGAGCCGGCGCGGATTCCCCCGGTCGCGCCGTTGATGCCACGCAAAGCGTCGCGCAGCCGGTCGGCGGCGGTGTTGAAGTCGCGCTTCAGGCCCTCGGCCTTGGGCGTTAGTGGTGCGTTGATCCGGTAGGTCAGGTCGCCCGAGGCCAGATGGTCCAGGGCCTTGGCCAGGGCGCCCATCGCGAAGGCGTCGGCTTCGGCTTCGGCGGCCTTCTCACGCTCGCGCTGCTGACGTTCGGCCTCGACCTGGGCCCGTTGATCGGCGGCCTCGGCTTCAAGGCGGACCTTCTCGATCGCCGCGCTTTTGAAGTAGGCCACGGCTTCGGCCATGTCGCCGACCTCGTCCTTTCGGCCCATGGCGGGCACGTCGACCGAGTTGTCGCCGCTGGCGAGACGGCGCATGGCGGTCGTCATTTCCGCGACCGGCGCGCCGATGGTGCGCGAGAGCAGCCAGCCCATCAGGCCGGCGACGGCCAGCGACAGGGCGCCGCCGATCATCAGCGCCAGGTTCGCGGTGGTTTGCGCGGACTTGGCCTCCTTCGCGCGGATCGCGACGCGTTCCTTGGCCGCGGCGGTCAGCTCACCCTCGATGGCGCGGATCTGGGTCAGGCTCTTCTTTCCCACCAGCTGGCCGGCTTGCTCGCGGCCGGTGGCCGGATTGGCCATCAGGCCGAGGGCGGGCTCGCCAATGTCGCGCCGCCAGTTCGCCATCGCGCCGCGCAGAGCGGTGATCCGGACCTTCTGAGCGGGGACCGTCGTCTTGGCCTCGAAAGCGTCCAACCGGTCATCGAACTTCTGCTTGGCCTCGGCATAGGTCTTGGCGAACTTTGGATCGCCGAGGATGACGTAGCCGCGCAGCGCGTTCTGCTGCTCCAGCACCAGGGTCATGATCTCTTCGGCCTGGGCCGAAAGGGTGAGGCTGCGCTGGGTGGCGACCGAGGCGTCCTCGATCTTCTCGAGGCTGACGTAGACGGCCCCCGATGAGGCCGCCGAAATGATGATCAGGGCAATAAATGCAACGCCCAGTTTAAGCGGTATTTTCAAGTCTTTAAAGTTCATATCCCCAAACCCCACCGAGTGATTTCTATTTCACCATAGGGTTTGGGGGTAATGCTTAAGGACTCATTTCAAACTTAACGGATAACAATGTTCCGTAAAGGATACTATAGATTAGCTAAGACTGCATCGCCCATCTGAGCAGTGTTCAGTGAGCCGCCCAGATCTCTGGTCTTCGCGCCTTGATCAAGTGTCTTCTTAACCGCGGTCAAGAGCTTGTCGGCCGCCTCGCTGACCGCCCAG
>CAKZJK010000521.1 GCA_936942565.1 uncultured Caulobacter sp.
CTCGGGCGCGGCGGCCTCCAGCTCGCCGATCGAGCGCGGCTGGCCGTCGCTCAGGGTCCCGAGGATCGCCTCGTAAAGCGGCCCCTCCAGCGCGACCTCGGCGAAGTGCCCGCGGGCCTTGTCCAGCGGCTGGTCGGCCGGCTTGGCCAGCGCCACGCGCTGGTCGCGCATCGCCCGCCGCTGGTCGGCCGCGGCCAAAGGCGTGAGGCCGCGCAGCCAATAGTCGCGGCGGAACTGGGCCTGGACGGCGAAGTCGCGGAAGGTTTCGCGCAACGACGGATCGGGCACCTCGCGCAGGAAGCCGGCCATGCCGGGCGCGATGTTCAGTTCGTCCACCTGGTCGGGCATGTAGGCCGAGGTCGCGAACGACAGCTTGGCCCCCGACAGCCGCGCCTCGACGTCGGCGAACCACATCGGATGCCAGTCGCGGTTCATGTACTCGTGGACCATGTAGGCGCGGTCCTGCTTGATCAGGCCCTCCAGCCGGTCGATCACGCCGGGATTGATCCGCGAATAGACCGGATCCTCGGCGAAGAAGCGCTGCATGGTCGAAAGCGCCGCGTCCAGGTTGGCGGCGGGGCCAAGGCCCGGCGCGCCCAGCGTCTCGGCGTGGCGCTTCATCAGGTGGCGCAGCGGCCCGGCCATCGCCCAGCCCGGCTGGGTGTTGTACGAGACGTAGACGAGCCCCCCGGGCTTCAGCTTGCGGCGCAGGAAGGCGACGATCTTCTCGCGCGCGTCATCGTTGACCCAGCTCCACACGCCGTGCAGGGCCACGAAGTCGAACTCCGGCATCCCCGGACGCGCGGCGAACTCGTCGAAGGCGTCGTCGAAGAAGTGGGCCTTGGCGCCGCTGGCGGCGACCAGGTCGCGGGCGAACACCGCGTGGGCCGGGGCGAAGTCGCAGCCCCACCATTCGATGTCGGCCTGGGTGGCCGCGTGGATCGCCGCCGAGCAGCCCTGGCCAAAGCCCAGCTCGCAGGCCGTCTCGATCCTAGGCGGCCGCAAGCCCTTCAGCAGCAGCGGAAAGGCCGAACGGACCGGGTTCAGCTCCGCATAGGCGCCGTAGGTGTACCCCGTCTCGACCACATAGCCGGCGCTCCAGTCTTCGTTCATCCGCGCTCTCCCCCGAGTCAGGGTCACGGTGGGCCGAGGATGGTGCGGCGGCAAGGGGGTGGTTCAAGTTCCTCCCCCGCGACGCGGGGGAGGAACTTAGCCCCCGCCTCAGCTATTGCTGCCGATATACTTCCGCACCTCTTCCTCGCTGTTCCCAGCGCGGTCGACGGCTTCGTTCAGGACCTCTTCGGTGACGCCCAGCATCTCGGTCCAGTAGCGCACCGCCTCGGGCTCGCGGACGTCGATCCGGGCGGGCGCGGGATGGGGGTGGTCGTCGGGCATGGCGGTCTCCTTCTCAAGGAGTCGAAACCATGGGAACGACGACGGTTCCGCCCGACGCCCCTCAGCGCTTCTTGCCGAGCTCGGCGGCGATGTCCTTGGTCATCTTGCCGACCTTGCGGTGGGCGGCGGTGATCTGGTCGCGGGTCACGCCCCAGCGCTTCATCCAGTACTCGACGGCCTGGCGCTCGGAGAGATCCAGGCGGTCCTTGTCGATGAAGCCACGCTTGTCCTTGAGGCCGGCCATTACTTCTTCATCCACGGCTTGGAGGCGCCGATCGCGGCGCGCGCGGCCTGCTGCCGCTGGAACTTCCCGCCCCGCGGCGGCTGGGGCCGCGCATCGAGCGCGGCTTGCTTCAGGCGCAGGGCGCGCTGGATGGGGGTCTCGTCAGGCGGGGTGGTGGTCATGGGAGGCAGCGTATCTGAAACCCTCTCCCGCGGGGAGAGGGAGGGACCCACGCGAAGCGTGGGAGGGTGAGGGACCACGTCCTGTCGGTCCGAAGTGGGAATGATCGCGCCTCGACCGGCCGACTTCAGAGCCCCTAACCCTCCCACCGCCTTCGGCGGCGGGCCCCGCCCTCTCCCGGCGGGAGAGGGTTTTCGGCCGCGCCTTCCCCGCCTCGGGAAGGGAGCCATCCTTACATCTCACGGCGACGGTTGTTGGCTCATGTTGAAGGCGCCCGTCACCAACAGCTGAACGCGATCCAGGCGCTCGCCGGGCTTTTCGGCGCGACTGACCGTGATGGAGAACTGGGGTTCTTTCACGCTCGTATAGGCGCTGCTGGCCATGCCGTCCCTCACCGCCTCGCTGACCAGCTTCCAGTGCGCCTTGAAGGCTTCAGACTCTAGTACCGAGGTCGCCACGGGCTGCAGGTCAGTGTCGCCGCCGCCAGTGATGTGACACATGGGCAATTGGTCCGACACCACCAGAACGAACCCCGCGCCGAGGGTCGCGTTGATCCGCCAGTAGTGGTTGGCAACCCGAAACTCGGGCGGAGGCAGGTTCGTCTCATCGACGCGATCCACCAATCCCATCTTCCCGCCAAGGCCAACCTTGGCCAGGAATGGCTTGGGGCCATCCACCCAGCTGGCTGGATTAAGCACCCATTCCTCGCATCCCCGAAGAGCGCCCTCGAGGCCTTTTTGCAGCTCCGCCTTATCCTTGGTGGTCGTAGCGCTTACAGCAACGCTCGCGGCCAGCAGCCAACTCAACATGCTCCCCCCCTCGCCTATCTCGACCTAAAGGTGTTTTGGGCGAGGCCGCAACGTCGGCATGGCTAAGACACCGGACTAACCTGATCAGACCGATAAACTGCCCCCTTAAAGAGATGCAAGGCTGGCCTCGAACGTTAAGGTTGAATCGATCTCAATAAAGGCGCTAAGAGCATAGTTGAGAATCAAGAACAAAAGGCGTACCTTCAATCTCGGGGTTGTCATTGGGAGGTAGGAACTGAACCGATGACTAAGATTAGAGGCCGGAATGATGGGCCAAACGGGCGTAATGAGCACTACGACATCGGCTCTAGGAAAAACGTCCCACGCCGAAACGTGGTTGCCGAAATCAAGAGGGGCGAACATCCAGACGCCCATGTCGTGAAAATCAATGGTCGAGAGTACGCGAGAGATAATCCCGACCGATCGACCAAAGACAATGTAAATCGCAACTAGCAAAAGAAAGAGGGCGGAGCCTCCCGGCCCCGCCCTCTCCAATACCCGCTAGCTCAGAGCAAACCTACTCCGCCGCCACCTTCGCCGAGTAGCCGAGGATCGCCTTGGTCTCCAGGAACTCGCCGAACGCGTGGTCGCCCCACTCGCGGCCGTTGCCGCTCATCTTGTAGCCGCCGAACGGGGCCATCAGGTCGGGGCTGGCGCCGTTCAGGTTCACCTGGCCGGCGCGCAGCTGGCTGGCGATCTTGCGGACCTCGCCCTGGTCGCCGCCCGAGACGTAGGCCGCCAGGCCGTACTCGGTGTCGTTGCCGACTGTGACGGCTTCCTCGACCGTGTCGTAGCCCAGGATCGAGACCACCGGGCCGAAGATCTCTTCCTTGGCGATGGTCATCTCGTTGGTGACGTTGGCGAAGACGGTGGGCTTCACATAGTAGCCCTTGTCCAGGCCCTCGGGACGGCCGGGACCGCCGGTGACCAGGGTGGCGCCCTCGTCGATGCCCTTCTGGATCAGGCCCTGGATCTTGTTCCACTGGGTCTCGGAGACGACCGGGCCCATCTTGTGGTTGCCGTTCGGGTCGCCGACCGTGTGGGCCTCGGCGGCGGCCTTGGCGATGGCGATCACCTCGTCCATGCGCTTGCCGGGGACCAGCATGCGGGTCGGGGCGTTGCACGACTGGCCCGAGTTCAGCATCACCGAGGCCACGCCGCCGCCGACCGCCTTCTGGAAGTCGGCGTCGTCGAGGATGATGTTGGGGCTCTTGCCGCCCAGCTCCTGGTGGACGCGCTTGACGGTCGGGGCGGCGTTCTTGGCCACCTCGATGCCGGCGCGGGTCGAGCCGGTGAACGAGACCATGTCGACTTCCGGGTGGCTGCTGAGCGCCGCCCCGACCGTGGGACCGTCGCCATTGACCAGGTTGAAGACCCCGGCCGGGACGCCGGCGGCGTGCAGGATCTCGGTCCAGATATAGCCGCTGAACGGCGCGATTTCCGAGGGCTTCAGCACCATGGTGCAGCCGGTGGCCAGCGCCGGGCCGACCTTGCAGGCGATCTGGTTCACCGGCCAGTTCCACGGCGTGATGAAGGCGCAGACGCCGATCGGCTCCTTGACGATGCGGGTCGTGCCGCGATCTTCCTCGAACTTGTAGTCCTTGAGCACGGCCATCGCCGTCTGGACGTGGCCGATGCCCATGGCCGCCTGGGCGCGCTGGGCCAGCCAGGCGGGGGCGCCCATCTCCTCGGTGATGGCCTTGGCCATGTCCTCGAAGCGCTTCTGGTACTCGGCGATGATCCGCTCGAGCAGGTCGATCCGCTCCTCGCGGCTGGTCTGGGAGAAGGTCGCGAACGCCTTGCGCGCGGCGCGCACGGCCTTGTCGACGTCGGCGGCCGAGCCCATAGAGATGACGCCGGCGACGGCTTCGGTGGCCGGGTTGATGACGTCCAGGGTCTTGGCTGCTCTCCCTTGGGGCTGGGCGGGATCGACCCAGGCGCCGTCGATGTAGAACTTGGTGTAGTCGCGCATGACGTTCTCCTGCCCGTTGGGATCGCCCGCTCTAGTTGGGAGAGACGGCGGACGGTTTCAAACAAGCATTTAATGTGATCGGCGATCAGGTGTGAAGGGGGAACGAGCGCTCTTCGGGCATCAAGAAAAATGGCGGCCTCTGAGAGCCGCCATTCCGTTTATGGGTTAGGAGAGACCGGCGGCTCGGCGGGGCAGCCCTGCTGTAGATCGCACGGCCATAGCGGATACGTCGGCCCACCCGGTCCACGAGGCGGCCCCGGCGGTCCGCAGTACTCGATCCGCTTGGCCTCATAACACGCGGCGAATTCAGGATCGCCGATGTACCCCGAGCCGTACATGGACTCGCAATCGCTCCAGGCCCAGCGTTCACACTCGGAGAGCATTACGCGGGCTTCGGCGGGGGTCATCGTGATCGGTATGGCCGCCACGAGCGCGAACGCGGCGACGGCGGTACGGAGGGTCTTCAAACGCATTCGGAATACTCCCCAGGGCTGAATTGCCCTAGAAGCAACCTAAAATAGATAGGGGGCGCACACAACCGAAGGATGAGCGAAGCTTACCACATCGGATCGCTGTCTTCCCCGTGCAACGCCTCGGCGATCCGTCGCCGGGTGGCCCGCGTGGTCTCCTCCGGCAGGTCGTGGGGGTCGAACCAGCCGACGGCGTGGATCTCGCCGGCGGAGTTCGAGACGCAGGGCTCCCAGGCGTCGACGCGGTAGACCAGCACGTGGTCGCCGGGGTGCAGGACCTCGTTGCTATGGGCCGAGACGAGGCGCGGGCGGCTGAGCGCGCGCACCCCGGCCTCCTCGGCCAGCTCGCGGACCACGGCCAGCTCGGCCGTCTCGCCGCGCTCGACCCCGCCGCCGGGCAGGTACCAGCCCTTGATGTAGGTGTGCTGGATCAGGAGCACCTTGCCCTCCTGGTCGGTGACCACCGCCCGCACGCCCAGCGTCAGCCCCCGCGCGACGCGGAAGAAGGCGTAGACCAGGGGACGGGTGAACGGTTCGATGCGACGTCGCCAGAGCATGGTTGTGTTTTAGAGCCGGCCTTGAGCGCGGCGCCAGAGCGCGGCCTCAAATTCCGTCGTCATCCCGGAAGCCTCGCAGAGGCTATCCGGGACCCAGG
>CAKZJK010000522.1 GCA_936942565.1 uncultured Caulobacter sp.
TGAAGGGCGAGGGCGAAGCCGCGGCTCCGGCCGCTCCGGCCGCCGCTCCCGCCGCTGAAGCCGCTCCGGCTCCGGTCGCGGCTGCTCCGGCCGCCGGCCCGATCTCGGCCGCCTCGACCTTCGCCGATCCGGAAATCCCGGCCGGCACGCCGATGAAGAAGATCACGGTCCGCGACGCTCTGCGCGACGCCATGGCCGAAGAGATGCGTCGCGACGACCGCGTGTTCCTGATGGGCGAGGAAGTCGCCCAGTACCAGGGCGCCTACAAGGTCAGCCGCGACCTGCTGCAGGAGTTCGGCGACAAGCGCGTCGTCGACACCCCGATCACCGAGCACGGCTTCGCCGGCATGGGCGTCGGCGCGGCGATGGCCGGCCTGAAGCCGATCGTCGAGTTCATGACCTGGAACTTCGCCATGCAGGCGATCGACCAGATCATCAACTCGGCCGCCAAGACGCTCTACATGTCGGGCGGCCAGATCAAGTCGTCGATCGTGTTCCGCGGCCCCAACGGCGCGGCTTCGCGCGTGGCGGCCCAGCACAGCCAGGACTACGCCGCCTGGTACGGCAACGTCCCGGGCCTGAAGGTCATCGCGCCCTACGACGCCGCCGACGCCAAGGGCCTGCTGAAGGCCGCGATCCGCGATCCGAACCCGGTCGTCTTCCTCGAACACGAGATGATGTACGGCCACGAGTTCGACATCCCGGACGTCGAGGACTGGGTCGTGCCGATCGGCAAGGCCAAGGTCCGCCGCGAAGGCTCGGACGTGACGCTGGTGGCTTACAGCCGCATGGTCGGCTTCGCGCTGAAGGCGGCCGAGGAGCTGGAGAAGGAAGGCATCCAGGCGGAGGTCGTCGACCTGCGCACGATCCGTCCGATGGACCACGCGACCGTCCTGGAAAGCGTCAAGAAGACCAACCGCCTGGTCACGGTCGAGGAAGGCTGGGGCCCGATGGGTGTCGGCGCCGAGATCGTCGCCCGCATCACCGAGCACGGCTTCGACTATCTGGACGCCCCGCCGCTGCGGGTTCACCAGGAAGACGTGCCGCTGCCCTACGCGGCGAACCTGGAAGTCCTGTCGCTGCCTTCGGTCGAGAAGATCGTGAAGGCCGCGAAGGCGGTCAGCTACCGCTAAGACCGGCGCGGCCCTCGCCCCCGACGGGCGGGGGCCGCATCGTCTTGGCCAACGAATTCATCCCGCCGCGAGGCGGGGTATCGCGGACGAGGGCTCGGCCTGAAACGTCCCGAACGCTTGAGGAAGAAGCTCAATGTCGATCGACATCCTGATGCCCGCCCTGTCGCCCACCATGGAGGAGGGGACCCTCGCCAAGTGGCACGTCAAGGTCGGTGACACCGTCAAGGCCGGCGACGTGATCGCCGAGATCGAGACCGACA
>CAKZJK010000523.1 GCA_936942565.1 uncultured Caulobacter sp.
CCGCCGGCCGTGGTCGCCGTCGAATTGGCGTTGGCGATGTTCTCGGCGATGACGCGCATCCGGCCCTGCTGGGCGCGGAGGGCGGACGCGGCCACGGACATGGCCGCCATCGGTTGCGATTTGATCTCCGCCATCGGCTAGCTCCTCAACCGTTCGGCTTGCGCGCCGCCATGCGCAGCATGGTCATGGACTTCTGGTAGAAGCTGATCGCCGCGTCGTAGTTCATGCGCGCGTCGGTCATCTTGATCATCTGGTCCTCGAGCGACACGGCGTTGCCGTCGAGGGTGACTTCCGAATCGGTTCCGGCGGTGGAGCGCCAGGCGCTGGGCGGGTTCGCCGGCGCCAGGTGCGACGCCGAGGTGGCGATCATCCGCACCCCGTTGGTCGGGGCCGCGGTCCCGCCGCGGTAGACCGCGCCCGAGGTCTGATTCATCAGCGAGGCCTGAAAACTGAAGGCTTTCAGGTCGCTGGGGCGGTAGCCGGCCGTATCGGCGTTGGCCACGTTCTGGGCGACAAGCTTCTGGCGCTCGGTCAGATAACCGAGGCGGCTCTTGAGCATGCCGAAGAGAGGAATGTCATCCGGACCCATGACGAACATGGTGAAGAAACAGGGTTAATTCGGCATTAAGAACCCTCAGGCACACCAGGGGTGTCGGTGGCCTTTTCCCGCGCCATCTTGTCTCGCTCGGCCGTCATGCCCGTCATCGAATTCATCCGCGCCCTGGCCGCGCTGGCGATCACCCTGGGCCTGATCGGCCTGGCCGCCTGGGCCTTGCGCAAGTTTGGCCCCGACGCTGTCGGCCGGCTGATCGCCGCGCGCCAGGACCGCCGCCTCAAGGTCGTCGAGAGCCTGGCGCTGGATCCCACCCGCCGCCTGCTGGTGGTCAGCCTGGACGGCGAGGAGCGGCTCGTCCTGCTGGGCGACGGCAAGCTGCTGGACTGGACGCCCGCACCCTCCCCGATTCCTTCGGTTTCCGCTTCCGTTTCCCCTCCGGAGCCCGTGGCCTGATGCGCGACCTGATCAAATCCCTGACGGGCGCCAAGCCGGAAGACCTGCGTCGCGCCGCGCTCATCTCGGTGCTGGCCGCCATCGCCTGCGCGGTCATGCCGGCCGCGGCCATGGCCCAGTCGGCGGTGAACATCAACCTGGGCACGGGCGCGGGCCTGACCGACCGCGTCGTGCAGCTGGTCGCCCTGATGACGGTGCTGTCCCTGGCGCCGTCGATCGTGATCATGACCACCTCGTTCGTGCGGATCGTCGTGGTTCTGGGCCTGCTGCGCACCGCCATCGGCGTGCAGTCCAGCCCGCCCAACCCGGTGATCATCAGCCTGGCGCTGTTCCTGACCGCCATCGTCATGGGCCCGACCTTCGAGCGTTCCTACGACGCCGGCATCAAGCCGCTGCTGGACAAGCAGATCGAGCTCCCCGAGGCCTTCGACGCCGCCAGCGGCCCGGTGAAGCAGTTCATGCTGGGCCAGGTCGATCGCGAAGACCTGGCCCTGTTCGTTCGGCTGTCCAAGATCCCGCAGCCAAAGACCGCCGCCGACACCCCGATCAAGGTCGTCACGCCCGCCTTCATGATCTCGGAGCTGAAGCGCGCGTTCGAGATCGGCTTCCTGCTGTTCATCCCGTTCCTGGTCATCGACCTGGTCGTCGCCAGCGTGTTGATGAGCATGGGTATGATGATGTTGCCGCCGGCGACGATCAGTCTTCCGTTCAAGCTGATCTTCTTCGTGCTAGTGGACGGCTGGCGACTCGTCGCCGGCAGCCTCGTCGAAAGCTTCCAGCGCGGCGGGGCCGGTTAGCGTCACATCCCCAAGACCCAGAAGACGATCCAGAAGACAACGATGACGGTATTTGTTCTCGGCTCCATCAATCTCGACGCGGTCGCGCGGGTCGATGACCTGCCGCGTCCAGGCGAGACCGTGGCCGGCCGGTCGCTGGAGCTCTTCCTGGGCGGCAAGGGCGCCAACCAGGCGGTCGCGGCCGCCCGGATGGGCGCGCCCACTCGCCTGATGGGCGCGGTCGGCCAGGACGACAGCGGCGTCGGCCTGAAGGCCAAGTTGACGGGCTACGGCGTCCAGGTCGGCGACGTGCTCGAACTCGCCGAGGCCCCCACCGGCCAGGCGCATGTCTGGGTCAGCGGCAGCGGCGAGAACATGATCGTCGTCACCGCCGGCGCCAACGCCCTGGTGACCCCGCGACAGGTGGCGAGCGCGCCGCTCGAGGGCCAGCGCATTCTGCTGTGCCAGCTTGAAACCCCGCCGGTCGCGATCGAGGCGCTGTTCCGGGCTGGCGCGACCAAGGGCGCGCTGCGCATCCTGAACGCGGCCCCCGCCCTGCCACAGGGCGCGGCGCTGTTCCCGCTGACCGACATCCTGATCCTGAACCAGACCGAGCTGGCGACCTACGCCAAGCTCGACCACGAGCCGGTGCGCCTGGAGGAGGTCTCCAAGGCGGCGCGCAAGCTGATGAGCCGGCCCGACCAGACGATCATCGTCACCCTCGGCGCGGCCGGCGTGGCGGGCGTGCGGCGCGACGAGGCTTTCCTGGTCGAGGGGCGCAAGGTCAAGGCGATCGATACGGTCGGCGCGGGCGACTGCTTCTGCGGCGCCCTGGCCGCGGCCCTGGCCGCCAACATGGATCTGCGCGAAGCCGTCGAGATGGCCAACGCCGCCGCGGCCCTTTCGGTGCGGAAATCAGGCGCGGCGCCCTCGATGCCCAACCGCCGCGAGGTCGAAGCCTTCCTGAACGGAGAATAGTTGGAAGCCCGCGAGGACCGTCAGGCCGCTCGGATGCCGGAGCTGTTCTCGGCCTGGGCGCCGACCACCGCGTCGTAGCCGAGGATCATGTCGACGTCCTTGCCGTTGCTGGCCAGGGGCAGGCGCAGCCACAGGATCGACATGTGCGGCGACCCGCGCCAGGCCAGGCTATGGACGCCGACGCCGGGGCGGCGTTCGTCGACCACCTTGTCCAGCTCCTTGCGCCAATAGTCGGCGGCCGCGGTGTTGTAGACCTCCGACAGACCCTTGCCGGTGATCTCGCGGCCATAGACGCCGTAGAGCCCCGTGCCGGCCAGCCGCAGGCGGTAGTCGCGCGGCTCGCGCACGACGTCGATCAGGCTGACGGTGGGCAGCAGGCGCTTCATGCTGGCGGGATGCAGGTCCACGCGCCCGGGGAGGCCCGCCCCCCGGCGGAGGGACGCCCAATAGGCGAACATCTCCTGGTGAGCGCGCGCCGCGGTAGCGGATGCGCTCAATTGCGCGGACATCTTCAGAGTCCCCAACAAGCCTTTGGAATCACTTCGATTCACTATCGCTTAAGGATCGAATCGCGGGCAAGCGAAAAACGGTCCGCGCGACAAGATTTCCTTAAAGAGTCAACAAACAGAAACGCCCGCCGTCCGGGTTCGGACGACGGGCGTTTTGACGCCAAAAGCCCGGCCCACGGCCAAGCTTTTGTTCGGACTCGACTATTTGCCCTTGCGCGCCGGCTTACGGCCGCCTTGGCCCAGGCCCATCTGCTTGGCCAGGTTCGAACGCGCCTCGGCGTAGTTCGGGGCGACCATCGGGTAATCCTTGGGCAGCCCCCACTTGGCGCGGTAATCTTCGGGGGTCATGTCGTACTTGGTGCGCAGGTGGCGCTTCAGCGACTTGAACTTGCGGCCGTCTTCCAGGCAGACGATGTAGTCGTTGGAAATCGACTTCTTCACCGAAACGGCAGGTTCCTTCGGCGCCTCGACCTTGGTTTCCTCACCCGAGGAAATAGAATTGAGGGCCTGATATA
>CAKZJK010000524.1 GCA_936942565.1 uncultured Caulobacter sp.
GAACGGCCGGTGCGCTTCAACGAGATGGAATTCCACCTGCCGGTCGAGAACCAGCTGAAGGCCCTGGAAGAGGTCGTCCGCACTCTCGAGAAGGAGCGGCCCGACGTCTTCTTCCCGATCGAGGCGCGGCGCATCGCGGCGGATGACGCCTGGCTCTCGCCGTTCCAGGGCGGGCCGCGCGGTTCGGTGGCGGTGCACGCCTACTATCGCGACGACTTCAGCTTCCTCTACGGCCTGGTGGAGCCGATCTTCCGCCGCCACGAGGGGCGGCCGCACTGGGGCAAGCTGCACACGCTGCGGGGACAGCAGCTGGCGGCGCTCTATCCGCGCTGGAACGATTTCCTGGCCGTGCGCCAGGAACTGGACCCGGAAGGCAGGATGCTCAATCCGTACCTGAGAGGGCTCTTCGGTCTAACCTAGGCGGCGTTGCCGAGATACTCGGCGACGCGGGCTTCCAGCTCGGTGACGAGCGGGCGGCCGACCGGATGGGTGTCGACGCGGATGTCGTCGCGGACGCAGGCCTTGATCGCGTCGATATGAGCGTCGACCAGGAACATCGGCGCCGACAGGCGCGTCGCCGGGTCGTCGATCAGCTTGCACAGCGAGGCCGACAGCCGGGTGATCAACGGGAATTCGTAGGTCGCGCCCAGGCCCTTCAGGTCGTGAGCGCGCAGGTACAGGGTCTCGACGGTTTCGGCGTTGAGGCCCTCGACGCGGACGGTCTGACGCGCGGCCTCCAGCTTGACGATCTCGTCGTCCAGCCACTGGGCGAAGTTGCCGGACAGGCTCTTCAGCGCGGCCTCGGCTTTCGCGATCGCGGCCATGTCGATGCCGCCGCGCCCGCCCACCTTGAGCTTGAGCATGTTCGGCACCTGGATCACCTCGGCGGTGGTCTTGTTCGTCACGATCGCCTCCCCAGCGGCGGATACTTGGGAATCGATAGCATAGCAGGCGTTAACATTGAGTGAGACCGCACCTACCGTGCGACCCAACGTCTCAGGCGGAAAACTGCTCGGCCAGGACACGCTCTTCGAGGCTACGGCCGGCGTCGAACAGCATGGCTAGCGATGTGCCGCGGTCCTCGGAGATGTGAACCTCCATCACGTCCCGCACCTCGAAGTTGTCGGCGACGGCGCTGACGGGCCGCTTGTCGGCCTCCAGGATCTCGAAGGTCACGCGGGCCGATTGCGGCAGCAGGGCGCCGCGCCAGCGGCGGGGGCGGAAGGCGCTGATCGGGGTCAGGGCCAGGACGCGGCCGTCGATCGGGATGATCGGGCCGTGCGCAGAAAGATTGTAGGCGGTCGAGCCGGCGGGCGTCGCCAGAAGGACGCCGTCGCAGACCAGCTCGCCCATCCGCACCTTGCCGTCGATCGAGATGCGCAGCTTGGCGGTCTGTCGGGTCTGGCGCAGCAACGAAACCTCGTTGATCGCCAGCGCCCGATGCTGTGTCCGACGCGAGTCGATCGCCACCATCGCCAGCGGATGGATGACCGCCCGTTCCGCAGCGTTGATCCGCTCCAGGAGACCGTCCTCGCTGTACTCGTTCATCAGAAAGCCGACCGAGCCGCGGTTCATGCCGTAGATCGGCGTCTGGGACGCGATGGCTTCGTGCAGCGTCTCCAGCATGAAGCCGTCGCCGCCAAGGGCCACGATGACCTGAGCGTTCTCCTCGCCGACGTCGCCATAGCGGGCGATCAACCGCTCCCGCGCTTCCTGGGCCTCGGGGCGGTCGCTGGACTTGAACGCGAGGCGAGTCACGAACGGTTGCGGCTGGTACATGGCGCCAAGAGGCGACAAGCCCCGGCGCTTGTCAAACCGCGCCGACAGCCTGGCGGAAGGCGATGCCGGCGATGTCGGGCGTGAAGGGGCCGAAGGCGCTGTTGGCGCGCCGCAGACCCTCTTCGCCGCCGCCCGGGCGCCCGCCATTCAGCTGGCGAACGTGCTCGAGGATGGTCGGGAACACGCTGCGGTCGATCCCGACGGCGGAGCAGGCGAGGGCCAGCAGCTCGGGCTTGGCGCTGTCGATCGCGCGACGGATCTGCGGAGGCTCGAACTCGCCCAGGCGCGCCAGGGCCATGATGAACAGCTGAAGTCGTCCCTCGCGCAGCACCCGAAGCAGATAGCCGGGGCGAAGCTGGCCGGCCGAATCGAGCTTCTCGATCAGCGAGCGCTCCATGTCCTCGCGGTCTTCGTCCTGTTCGACGGGGCCGATCTCGATCTCGCTCTCGCCGCGATGCGCGGCGCGAAGGGCTTCGTCGAGCGCGCCCTGCATGCGGGCGGTGTCGAGATTGAAGCGGGTGGCGAGGGCTTCGCGTAGGGCATGGCCGACCAGAACGTACAACTGCTCGGCCAGCTCGCTGGACATCCGGGGATGGCGCGCCAGCGGCGATCGCAACGCCACGACATCCCGAGAACGATCCACGAGCCGTTGCATGGCTTGGTCGGAAATCTCGGCGGTCTCGTTGGCCGCCAGGGCCGTGAGGACGGCGGGCTCGTCGCGCTCGATGATCGCGTCGATCACCGGCGGCGAAAGGCGGGGCCGGCGGGCGATCTCGATCTGGTGCTCCAGCGTCGCCTGGACGAGCAGGCGGACGAGATCGTGATCGTTCAGCACGGGGCTGCGGGCGATGATCGGGCGGGCGATCTCGATCTCGTCGAGCGCCATGATGTTGATCAGGGCCGACGGCGCCCAGTCCGCGTCCGCCAGTCGCTCCGAAAGCCGGTGGCGGATGTCGCGCTCGGCCTCGACGACCAGGGTCATGAAGATCGAATTCAGAAGGGCCTGGACATCGGGATGAGTCGGCTCGCCCTTGGCGCGGCCCGCCTCGCACAAGTCGATGATCCCGGTTAGCAGGCGCTCGCGATCGCCGGGCTCGCGACTGCGAGCCAGCTTCATAAGCGCGGAGATCTCGACGGCTGGAATGGCCCGACTCCTCGAATCCTAAGGCGCTTCAAGGATGACCTTGCGGAGGCCAAATGAAAACATGCTTAAAGGCGGTGTCTGGCGTCGGCGTGAATCGTGACCGGCGGCCGCTTACGAGGGAGGACGCCGAATGGCGCAAGACCTGATCCTGGCTCTGGACCAGGGCACCACGAGCACGCGCGCCATTCTGTTCGACCGCGACGGCCGGGCCTTGGCCGAGGCCTCGCGGCCGCTTCGCCAGGACTATCCGCACGACGGCTGGGTCGAACACGACGCCGAGGAGATCTACGCCGCCTGCGTGGCGGTGATGCGCGAGGCTGTTGAGGCGTCTGGGCGCGTGGATGACATCGCGGCCATCGGGGTGACCAACCAGCGCGAGACGGTGGTCGTCTGGGACCGGCACACGGGCCGGCCGATCCACCCGGCGGTTGTCTGGCAGGATCGCCGCACCGCCGAGGTCTGCGCCAAGCTGAAGGCCGAAGGCCGCGAGCCGCGCGTGGCCGAGGTCACGGGCCTGCTGCTCGACCCCTATTTCTCGGCCACGAAGATCGCCTGGCTTCTGGACCACGTTCCGGGCGCCCGAGCTCGCGCCGAGGCTGGAGAGCTGCTGTGCGGCACCATGGATTGCTGGGTGATTTGGCGACTGACCGGCGGGAAGGTGCACGCCACCGACGCCACCAACGCTTCGCGCACCCTGCTGTTCGACATCGGCGCCCAAGACTGGTCCGACGAGATGCTGGCGCTGTTCAATGTGCCCGCGGCCCTGCTGCCTAAGGTTCTGGATTGTGTCGACGACTACGGGGCTCTCGATCACGAGGTCCTCGAGCGACCGATCCCGATCCGAGGCGTGGCCGGCGACCAGCA
>CAKZJK010000525.1 GCA_936942565.1 uncultured Caulobacter sp.
TGATCGACTGCGCGTGCGGCGAACGTTTCGGGGTCTGCCTGGAGACCTTCGCCGAGCAGGTGTCCGCCGCCGAGCTCGCCGCCAAGGCCGCGCGAAAGGCCCGCCGGCGGGCCTGAAACGGCCGCTTCCCCGACGTCAGGCTTGCCGCGCGAGCGGTTTGGCCTCACCGTCAACAGAACAATGATAACCTGAGGGAGTGAGACCATGACGCCGCCAGACGGCGGCTCGCCGCCGCGCGAGCCTTCCTCCGCCGCCCCGTTCAAGCCGCTGCCGATGAAGGGCCCCGACGTCAGCGTCGAGCGCCGGGCCGACGGCTCGATCGTCATCACCTCGAACCACCCTCCCGGGGAGGGGCCCCGCTCGATCGCCCACCTGTTCGCACAGAAGGCGGCCGAGCATCCCCAGCGGCCCTACCTGAAGCAGCGCGAGCCGGGTCATGGCCCTTGGAGACAAGTGAGCTATGGCCAGGCGCTGCGGCAGGTCGAGGGGATCGGCCAGTGGCTGCTGGACCAGGGCCTGACGGCGAGCGACAGCGTCATGATCCTGTCCTCGAATTCTATCGAGCACGCCCTGATGACCCTGGGCGCCTACGCCGCCGGGGTTCCCGCCGCCCCGGTCAGCCCGGCCTACAGCCTGATCTCGACCGACCACGCCAAGCTCAAGCACTGCTTCGAGCGCGTGGCGCCGCGCGTCGTCTTCGCCCAGAGCGGGGCGATGTTCGCCAAGGCGATCGAGACGCTCAAAGGCCTGGACCCGAGCCTGCTGATCGTCACCGCCGACGGGACGGGAGAAGGGGCGGTCCCCTACGCGACCGTGGCGGCGACGACGCCGACCCCGGCGCTCAAGGCCGCGCTGGAGCGCGTAGGTCCCGCGACCGTGGCCAAGTACCTGTTCACCTCCGGCTCGACCGGACTGCCCAAGGCCGTGCCCCAGACCCATGGCATGATGGCCGGGGTCATCGCCGGCCAGGAGGGCCTGCGCGCCGAGGAGCCCGAGACGGGCGAGGTCTCGCAAAGCCTCGAGTGGATGCCCTGGAGCCATATCTCGGCCGGCAACATCACCTTCAACGCCGTGATCTGGGGCGGCGGCACGCTGCACATCGACGAGGGCAAGCCGCTGCCGGGCATGTTCGAGACGACGATCAAGAACCTCTACGAGGTCTCGCCGGTCGTGTTCGGCTCGGCCCCGATCGCCTTCTCGATGCTGGCCGAGGCGATGGAGAAGGACCCAGCCCTGCGCCGCTCGTTCTTCAAGAACCTGCGCTACATGGGCTATGGCGGCGCGACCCTGTCGAACGACGTCTATGAGCGGATCCAGGCCCTGGCCGTGGCCGAGACGGGCCACCGCATCCCGCTGACCACCATGTACGGCGCGACCGAGACGCAGGGCGTCACCGTCACCCACTGGGTCACCGAGCGGGTCGGACTGGTCGGGCTTCCCCTGCCGGGCATCCAGCTGAAGTTGGCCCCCAGCGGCGCGAAGTACGAGGTCAGGGTCAAGGGCCCGACCGTGGCGGCCGGCTATCACAAGGACCCCGAGAAGACCGCCGCGGCCTTCGACGAGGAGGGCTTCTACCGCCTGGGCGACGCGGCGCGCTTCGTCGATCCCGAGGACCCGTCGAAGGGGCTCGTGTTCGATGGCCGGGTGACCGAGGACTTCAAGCTGGACACCGGCACCTGGGTCAGCGTCGGCGTGCTGCGCCCCGACCTCGTCGCCGCCTGCAGCCCCTACATCCACGACGCGGTGATCACTGGCCAGGACAAGCCGTTCATTGGGGCCATGCTCTGGCCCTCGCCGGCGGGCCTCGCGGCCCTGGTCGCCGATCCCGGACCGGGGACGCCGCTGGAGAAGCTGGTGGCGATCCTGCGCGAGCGGCTGGCCGCCTTCAACGCCGCGGCGGGCGGGTCCTCGCGGCGCGTGGCCCGCTTCACGATCCTGACCGAGCCGCCCTCGATCGACGCCGGCGAGATCACCGACAAGGGCTACGTGAACCAGCGCGCGACGCTGGAGCGCCGCGCGGATCGCGTGGCGGCCCTCTACGACAAGGAGCCGGGCGAGGGGGTCTTCGCGGTCTAGGGCGCGCTCACCAACTCATCTGGCCGCGCACCAGCACCGCCGTCTTGTCCGACATGCCGAAGGCCATCAGGCCGGCGGGCTTGGGCGGCGGGGCCTTGGCCAGCGCGGGCCAGCCGTCGTGGTACTCCAGCGCCGCGACCTCGACCCGCCCTGGACCCTGGGTGGTGAAGCTGAGCGTGACGCCGCTGGCGTCGGGCGCGTGATAGGTCAGGACCGACCACTGATCCGCCTCGGTCGTCAGGCTGATCGGGCGGCCGTTGAGGCGCGGCTGGCTGAGCGGACCGCTGGGCTTGAGACGCAGGCTGACCCACTCGGCGCCGGGCGCGGGGAGCAGGCGCACTAGCAGGCGCTCCTCGGCGCGGTCGATGGAGAGCCGCGGAGCCTCGACCGGAGCGGCGCGGGTCTCCGACATCCAGACGGGTTTCCGCCAGAAGGGCGGCAGCGTCTTCTGGACGGGCCGTGAGCCGCCGTCGGCCGGCAGGGCGGCCTTGGTCCAGGCGTCGAGGCGCGGTTGCTCGGCGACCCGCCAGGCCTTGCCGGTCGACAGGTCCGCGACATGCAGGGCGCTGGTCAGGGCGGGGCGCTGGGCGGACCCCTCCGCCAGCGCCGCGGCGGTGAGCAGGCCGCCTCCGCCTAGAGCCAGAACCAGGGCGGCCCGCCAGGCCCAGCGGGTGGTGGCGAAGTCGTGGGTCAGGGGCGACAGGGCGGGGGCGGCCAGCAGGACGAACAAGGCCAGCACCGCCGGCTCCTGCAGGCCAAGACCCGCGAAGGTGAAGGCGGCCCAGGACGTCAGCTGGGCGAGGACGACGATGGCGAGCGCGCCGATCAGGGCGGTCAGGGCCAGGGCCACACGCTTGTCCCGCGTCCCGCCGATCCCGATCACGAGAGCCACGCCGAACGCCGCGATCAGCAGCGGCCAGGTCAGCATCACGGTGGCGCCCGGCGCCAGGACCTGAGCGGCGAGCGCCAGGGCGAGCAACACGAGCAGGCCGCCGATCCAGCCGCCCAGGGCGTCGGTCCGATGGCCCAGGGCGAGCGCGGCCAGCAGGGCGGTGGCGACGCCGAGGGCAAGACCCGCCGGATCGAAGCCGCCGACCAGGCCGCAGGCGCCACCCAGCACGAGGGCGACGACGCACGGGATGATCCGGCTCGCGCCCCGCGCCATCGCGGTGGCGACTCCCAGGGCGGCGGCGATCGCCAGCAGGGCGGCGCCCCACAGCAATTGGTCGAAGCCGATCAGCAGCGCGTAGTAGCGCTGGATGTCGCGAATCATCAGCAGCCGGCCGGCCACGTGCAGGATCAGGCCGGCGGTCGTCGCCACGAGCAGTAGGCCCGCGGCGCCGCGAGCGATCTCCCAGCCGCTGGCGGCGCCGAGGCTCAAGGCGCGCCAAGCCGCGAACAGGATCAGCAGGGCGGCGAGGCCCAGCAGCGCCCAGCCAACGACTGGCGGATAGCTGACCATGAAGAGGCCCAGCACGTCCGAATAGATCGCGTCCGGCGCTCGCGGCGGCAGCTCGGCCGCGTCGGCCAAGGCGCGGATGGTCGGCAGCACCTGGTCGCCGACATGCTGCAGACTGCCCTTCTCCAGATGATCCGCCCGGGCCAGCGGCGTGTGATAGGCGAGTTGGTCGTCGATGAAGGCCAGGTTGAGGCCGGGGAGGCCTTTGCGCACGGCATGCGTGAAATCAGTGTCGTTGGGCATCTTCGCATAGACCGTCGACGCCAGGGAGTTGGCCGAAGGGCCTTGGGCGGCGCGCGCGTAGAGGCTGATCAGCGCTCCGTTGCCAGGCCCCGTCTGGAACATCGCCGCCCGCCCGGCGTCGCCTCGCGCCTCGAGATTGACGACGAGGCCAACGCGCTGGGCCAAGGGCGCGCGGGAGAAGAAGGCGTCCGCGCCCAGCAGGCCGGCCTCCTCGGCGTCGGTGAACAGGAAGATCACGTCGCGCTTGGCTGGGCCGCCGGCCTTCAGGGCCCGGGCGATTTCCAAAGCCGCGGCGACGCCGGCCGCGTCATCGGCGGCGCCGGGCGAATTGTGGACCGAGTCATAGTGGCTCATGACCAACACGGCGGGCAGGTCGCGCTGGGTCCCGGGCAGCACGCCCGCCAGGTTCTGGACCGAGGCCACGTTCAGCGACCGGGGGTTTTGAGCGCTGGCGTGGAAGCCCTGATCGGGGCGAACGGAGACCTCCAGTCCCAGTTCGCTCATCCGCGTCAGCAGATGGTCCCGAACCTTGGCGATCTGGGCCGAGCCGGTGGGGTGGGGCGCCTGGGCCACGGCGGCGACGTCGGCCATCGCGCGTTGGGCCGAAAAGGCCGTGGGCGGCGCGTCAACGGGCAGTGGGGCCGGCGTCCGCAGGCTCCACGCGCCCAACGCCAGACCGATCACGAGGCAGATCCAGACGCCGAGGAAGCGGATCGTCTTCATGCTGGCGGTCTCCCGGCGTCAAAGAATCCCCGGCGCATGCTGCGGTGATGCGCCGTCGTCCGGAAGCCCCGAAGTTGAAAGGCGTGTGGAAAGAAAAAGGGCGACCCGGTCGCCCGGATCGCCCTTCCTCTTCCGAAAGCCCTCGGGTTTTCGCTGACCCGAGGGTTCCCCCTCCCGGTTAGAACTTGGAGCGCAGGGTCACGCCATAGGTCCGCGGCGCGCCCAGGAACGCGTCGTAGGTGATGGTGTCCAGCGCCGGATTGTAGGTGCTCTGCGTGGCGCTGAGGCCCGAGGAGCCTTGCAGCGGGCCGTTGAAGGCCACCTGCATGTACTTCTCGTTCAGCAGGTTCTGGGCCCACAGCTCGGCGGTCCAGCGCTCGTCGGCCGAGCCGACGCCCACCCGGCCGTTCACGACCGTATACGACTTCTGGACCTTCGGCGGGAACAGGTCCGAGCCGGTGTTGTAGGACGAGGAGTACTTCGCGCCGATGTTGAAGCGGGCCCTCATGTTGTCGCCGACCGGGGTCTCGTAGGTCAGAGAGCCGGAGGTCGAGTACTTCGGCGCCAGCGACAGTCGGCTGCCTGGCAGAAGCGCCAGGGCGTTGCCCGGATCGTTCGGGATCGGCTGCTTGCCGTACTTGGTGTCGGCGTAGGTGAAGCCGCTCTGCACGGTCAGGCCGCGGACCGGGGTGAACCACAGGAAGTCGGCGTCGACGCCCTTGGACTTCACTTCCGGGATCGAGCGCACCACGAACGAGGTGCCCAGGAACGTGTTGAGCTGGAAGTCGGTGAACTTCTGCTGGAAGGCGCTGACGTTGAACAGGACCGTCCGGTTGAAGAGGGTGTTCTTCAGGCCGATCTCATAGCTGTCGACGAACTCGGCGGGGAACGAGGTGTCATAGATCGGCGTCACGCCGGCGCCGCCCGTGGGCAGGCCGTTTGACGACTGGGTGCGGTCGAGGTTGAAGCCGCCGCCCTTGTAGCCACGCGCGAAGGAGGCGTAGCTGAACACTTCCGGCGAGAAGCGGTAGGAGGCCTTGACCGTGCCGGTCCACTCCTTGTCCGTCCGCTCCTGCTGCGTGCCGCGACCGTTGAACAGCGCGTTGGCCCAGGGCAGGCAGAGGTTGCCGATGATCGTACCGGTGTTCGCCGCGCCGACGATGCTGGCGATGCGGGCCTGGCCGGCGGCCGACAAGGCCGTGCCGCAGCCGATCCCGCCGTCGGTGTTGGTCTGGTAGGTGTTGAGCTTCTTCTTCTCGGACGTGTAACGCAGGCCGGCGGTGATCTCGAACGCGTCCGTCACGTGCCAGGTGTCGTTGGTGAACAGGGCCACCGTCTTGGCGCGTTGGTCGTAGCGGTCGCGCAGACCCTGGCCGCCCGCGAACGAGGTATTGGGCGCGCGGTTCAGCAGCAGGGCGATGAAATTGGCCACGCCGGCCGGGTTGGCGGCCGAGCGCGACAGCAGGCGGCCCAGATACTGTTCGTAGTTGTTGCCGAAGTAGAAGTTGGCCCGGTTCTCCAGGCGCTCGTCGGCCAGGAAGGCGCCGACCAACCAGTCGAACTTGTCGCTGCGGCCGGCCAGGCGCAGTTCCTGGGTATAGGTCGTGAACTCCGAATAGTTCGTGCCGTCCTTGTTGCGGTAGGTGATGTCAGCCGTGCTGAAATCGGAATCCTGGCCGTTGTCGGTGCGCCAGTTGCGGATGGCCGAGATGCTGGTCAGCGAGCCGAAGGGCAGATCGATATCGCCTTGCAGCGAGATCCCCTTGTCCTCGATCTTCGCCGGCGCGCCGCGGTTGGAATAGGCGACACGGTTGAAGGGATCCGCGGTGGCGGCCACGGGATTGGCCTGGCCGGACGCAGCGGCCAGGATGGCCGAGGTGGGGCCGGTGCGGATCTGCACCGCGCCGCAGCAGTTCTCGTCGCGGCGGCTGTAGTCGGCGATCACGCGGAAGGTCGACCTGTCGTCCGGAATGAACAGCAGTTGGCCGCGAACGGTATAGAAGTTCTGGTCGGCGTCCTGATCGCGCTTCGACGGTCCGCCGCCGGTGATGACGTCGTTGTAGCCGTCGCGCTTACGAGCGGCGACATAGAGGCGGCCGGCCAGCTTGTCTTCGAACAGCGGGCCGGTGACCGAGGCCGAGGCGCCCTTGGCGCTGTAGTTGCCGAAGGTCAGCTCCCCGTTGGCCCCGAAGCCGAATTCCGGCTCCTTGGTCATCACGTTGATGACGCCGGCCGAGGTGTTCTTGCCGAACAGGGTGCCTTGCGGACCTTTCAGGACCTCGATCCGCTCCATTTCGCCAAGGTCGCCGAAGCCGACGCCGTTGCGGGGACGGTAGACGCCGTCGATCACCACACCGACGGAGCTTTCGAGGCCCGGGTTGTCGCCGACCGTGCCGACGCCGCGCACGCGCGCGGTGGTGGACGCTTCGGAGGAGGTCGAGGTCACGGTCAGGCCGGGGGTCAGGATCGTCAGATCCTTGATGTCACGGACGCCGGTGTCCTGCAGAAGCTTGGCCCCGACGGCGGTCACCACGACCGGCACGTCCTGCAGATTCTGCTCCCGCTTCTGGGCGGTGACGATAATGCTATCGACGGTTTGAACGTCGCTCGTTTGAGCCTGAGCGGCGCTCGAAGCGCCAAGACCGGCGAGGACGACAGCGGACGCAGTGCCGCAAAGCACCTGGGTGAAGCGCATTTCCTACCTCGGTTCGTTGGCCCGGAAGCGCTTGCCCGCCCCCAGGCTTGTTTTTCGTTGCTCCGCTCGAACGATCGTTCGAATGGATGGCCAAGGGTTAGCCGGCCTCATGGCGTTGGCAAGCAAAATCCCTTGTGACAAAAAGGCCTAGCGGTCCCTGTTGCCGGGATGTGACAGCGTTCGCTGACCATCGTGTACTTTCGAAGAAGGGTTGCGCGCTGGCCGTCTCGGCCTCATCTGGCGGCCATGCCCCTGTCGTCCGCCTATCGCCCCGACCCGCGTTTCCAGCTTCTGGGCCGCGATTTCGCCGATCCCGTCGAGGCGGCCGACTTTCCGCGGGTGATCCTCCGCTATCGGAACGATCGCGCCGCGGCGACCGTGGGCTTGGAGGGGCTGACCGACTCGGAATGGATCGGCCACTTCGGTCGCTTCGCGCCGCTGCCGGACAACCAGCCGGTTCCGCTGGCCATGCGCTATCACGGCCATCAGTTCAGGGTTTACAACCCCGACCTCGGGGACGGCCGGGGGTTCCTGTTCGCCCAGCTCCGGGAAGCCGGCGACGATCGCCTTCTGGACCTGGCCACCAAGGGCTCGGGTCAGACGCCCTGGTCGCGGTCGGGCGACGGCCGGCTGACCCTGAAGGGCGGGATGCGCGAGATCCTGGCCGCCAGCCTGCTGGAGGCGTTGGGCGTCCCGACCTCCCGGGCGTTCTCGTTGGTCGAGACCGGCGAGGCCCTGACGCGCGGCGACGAGCCCAGCCCGACCCGTTCGGCGGTGCTGACGCGGCTGTCGCATAGCCACATCCGCTTCGGGACTTTCCAGCGCCTGGCCTATTTCGATCGCCGGGACCTGATCTCGATCCTGATCGACCATGTCGTCGAGACCTACTATCCGCGGCTAGCGGATGCGCCCGACCGTCCGGCGGCCCTGCTGGAGGCGGTGGTCGCGGCGAGCGCGCGGCTGCTGGCGCGCTGGATGGCGGCGGGCTTCGTCCACGGTGTGCTCAACACCGACAACATGGTCGTCACCGGCGAGAGCTTCGACTACGGCCCCTGGCGCTTCCTGCCACGCAACGACCCCAACTTCGTCGCCGCCTATTTCGACCAGTCGGGCCTCTACAGCTTTGGGCGCCAGCCCGAGGCGGTGTTCTGGAACCTGCAGCAACTGGCCGCCTGCCTGACCCTGGTCGGCGAGCAGGCCGGACTGCTGGCGGCGCTGAATGGCTTTTCCGACGCCTATCGGGCGGCGCTGCGCGAAGCGATCCTGGATCGCCTGGGCGTCCAGCCTCGCGGTTCGGACCAGGATGTCGACCTGGTCAACGCCGCGTTCGGCGCTCTGGCCGAAGGGGGCGACCTCCTGCGCTGGGAGCCGTTCTTCTTCGACTGGTTCGGCGGCGAGGCTTCCGAGGCCCGGGCGCTGTCGGGCCCGCGCGCCGGGCTTTACGAGAGCGAGGCGTTTCGAGCCTTCCGGGCTCGACTGGCCGACTACGCGCCCGACCGTCCCGAGCGCTTGGCGGACCCGGTCTTTCAGCGTCCGGAGCCAGAAGAGCTGCTCATCGACGAGGTCGAGGCCCTGTGGGCGCCGATCGATCAAGCCGACGACTGGTCGTCGCTCCACGCCAAGCTTCTGCGGATCGAAGCCGCCCGAAAAGCCTATGGCCTGGGTGGCTCGCGTGGCGAAAAAGACGCCCGCTGAATTTTTCCGTTCGGGCGCGGAACAATCGTCAAGGTTCCGTCTTACTGTTCCGGCACAGTGCCAACGACGAACGCCGCGTGTGGAGATTCCCGATGCGCATCTTCCAACCGATCATGCTGGTCTGCGCCGTCGCCATGTCGTTCGTGGGGGCGCTCGGTCTTCCGGGCTGCGCCCGCGCGATTGGCGAATGCCTGCGCGACCGCCCCGAACTGGCTTGATCTTCTTCAGGCGCTAAGCGCTCGCGCCGCCCGAGGGCTGGTCTTCGTCAGGTCCTGGCGCGCGCGCGTCGGAAAGACAGCCAGAAACTGGTCCAGAAACGTCCAGGTCGCGGCGTCGTGATCCATGTGGTGGGTCAGCAAGCCCATGGGCTCGTCCCATTGGCCTGAAATCCGGCGTTGGGCCATCAGCCGCCGCATCCTCGAAAGGAAGCGCCAGCGCCCCCGAAAACGGCCGCCGCCCTTCCAGCGCAAGACGTCGAGGTGAGTATCCAGGCGAACAAAGCCCTCGCCCGATCCGCGCGCCTCGCCGAAGGCCGACATCGCCGTAAGGCATGAATCGTCGATCGCCGCGATCAGCTGGGACGTCAGGTGGTTCCAGGGGGGAACGAACAAGGTCGGCTTGGCGCCGGCCTTGTGGAACGCCATCACGGTCGCGCGCAGTTGGGCGCGAACCCATTCCAGGCTGTCCTCGGGAACCACCTCGCCGAACCCCCGGCCGGCCGGCTGGCGGTTGATGTGCTTGAACCCGTGAACGGCGATCTCGATGGCCGGCTCCACCTCGACCCGCCGGACCAAGGCGGCGAGGTGAGGGCCCGCGATGGCCGCCAGGGTCAGCGGCGCGCCGTGGCGTCGCGACAACTCAAGCAGCTTGTCCAGAGCCTCGTTGGGGGCGCGCGCGTCATCGTCGCGCCACCACAGCACGGGGCCATGGCCAGCCTTGGCCCACAGCCGAAGCTCTGGTCCCAGGATCAGGCGAAAGGCGAGAGGCGCGGTGATCCGCATGGCCGGTTCTACTGGCTGACCGCCTCGGGCCGGCGCAGCGGCAGGAGCGTCGACGGGGGCATCGTCGCGGTGTCGCGCGCTCGGGTCCGCAGAATCTCGCGGGCGCGAAGGTTCGACAGGATCGGATACAGGCCCGCCATCAGAGAGATCAGGAAGCCCAGGTCGCCTTCGCGATAGCCCTTGCGCGACACGTAGCACTTGAAGAAGCGTCGAACGCCCCGGAAGGCGTCGTCGGGGATGCTCTTGATCTTGCCGCTGTCGGCGAGGTCCTGGGCCCTCAGGGCCGTATAGCGAGACAAGCGGGCGAACATGTCGCCGATGTCCTCGTCGACCATGTGGCGCAGCGGCTGCTTGAGGCGGCCGCCCTGGACGCCGTCCAGCTTCGCACCCGGGTGAACACGCTCGGACTTCCAGGACTTGACGCCCCGTCGGAACAGCCGCGCGGCCGAGGACGTGCCGAACGAGCCGCCCCAGCCGTGACGAACCAGTTGGTCGCCGATGTAGTTGTCGATCGGCACCTGGTACCAATCCGCCGCGTCGGCGCGTTCGATCGTCTCGCGAACTTCCCGGGCGAAGGCCGGGCTCACGCCTTCGTCCGCGTCGAGCTCCAGGATCCACTCGCCGGTGCAGCGGGCCAGCCCGGCGTGCTTGCGAGGCCCCTCGATCGGAAAGATGCCCGAGACGACGCGGGCGCCGTACTGGCGCGCGATGGCCTCGGTGCCATCGCTACAGCGGTCGGCCACCACGACGATCTCGTCGCAGAACGACAGAGCCGCCAGGCAGGCGTGCAGGCGCTGCTCCTCGTTGTGGACGCAAAGCAACGCGGAAAGCTTGGTCATTACTCGAATCCCTGATCGAGCTTCCGCGCCCCCGCGGCCGCCCTCACAGAAGATGACGCCGCCGTCAGGAGCGTCCCCCCGCCCCGGCGCTAAGAAATATTTAAACTTCGCGACAGGCGGCTCAGAAGTTGGCCGACAGGGCCAGGCTCCAGGTTCTCGGTCGCTGGGGCGTGACCTGGCGAACCTGGCCGAAGCTGAACGGGTTGCCGTAGGCGAAGGTGTCGCTGGAGCTGTTCCAGGGGTTGCTGACGAAGACCGCCGCCCGCCATCGGTCGGTCATCACCTGCGCCGAAAGCTTGCCGGTGTAGTAGCCGCCCATCGAGGGCGAATAGCGCGGGTCGAAGGTCAGGCGCGATGGGCCGATATAGCCGGTCTCGGCCGTCAGCATCAGCGAGGCGCTGGTCGTCAGCGGCCGGTGATAGGTGACCAGGCTGCCGAAGGACACGTCCGGCACGCCAGGCAGGCTGGCGGTCGACGCGATGCC
>CAKZJK010000526.1 GCA_936942565.1 uncultured Caulobacter sp.
CTGCGAGATCACGCGCTTTCGTGGGTTCGATCTGGGCCCCGGCATTCGCCGGGGAGATCGGGCTTAGGAAAGGTCCCGCATCAGCTTGGCGATCGGATGCTTCCCCAGCCCTTTCGCCGCGCCCAGCCGGTCAGCGTCGCTCTTGTTCCGCGAGAGCTTGAAGGTCCCCTCCAGGCGTTCGACGAACAGGCGGCCGCCCATGATCCCGCGCAACAGGGCCTCGAACTTGCCGGCCTTCATCTTGTCGCGGGTCCAGGGCGTCTTCGGCAGAAGCCGCGCCTCCTCCTGAGCCGAAAGGTCGTCGAGCAGGGCGATCAGTTCGGCCTCGTTCAGCGGCGCCACCGAACCCTCGGCCTCGGCCGACTCGTAGTTCCAGGTCGGGACCTGGTCGGCGCTCTCGTACCAGTCGGGGCTTATGTAAGCGTCGAGGCCGGTCGCCAGGACCACCGCGCGGAAGCCCTGCGTCAGGTGCGGCTTCAGCACGTTGCCGCGCGACAGGTGGAAGTCGAGCGCGATCTCGCCGTCCAGCTCGCGGATCACGACGGGCGACTGGGCGACCATCGGCCTGCCGCCGACGCTGGCGGCGATCGTGACGAACGGATGGGCCCGCAGGAAGTCGAGCAGGACCGCGCGATCCTCGACGTGGAAAGCCGGGGCCGGATGCATCAGTCGGCCGCCGCGCGCAGAAGGGCCACCAGGCGCGAGCGGGTCTCGCCGTCGGCGATGCCGTCGAAGCGGCTCTGCAGCCAGTGGCGCTGGAAGGCCGCGACCACGGTCGTGGTCCACTCGTCGTACTTCCCGGTCGGGGCGCAGTCGAAGCCCAGTCGCGTCAGGCCGGCCTGCAGCGCGAAGACGCCTGTCCCCTCCTCGCCCTGACCCAGCGGCGCGCCGGGCGACGGCGGCGGCTCGACCCACAGCCCATGGCCGCTCTCGGCCAGGCGCTTCCACGGGAAGAGCTCGCCGGGATCGACCTTGCGGGCCGGGGCGATGTCGGAATGGCCCAGGATGCGGCTGTCGGGGATCATCCAGCGCGAGCGCACGTCGGCCAGCAGGTTGATCACCGAAGCGATTTGGGCGTCGGGGAACGGGCGATAGCCGAACTCGTGGCCGGGATTGACGATCTCGATGCCGATCGAGGCCGAGTTGATGTCCTTGACGCCCTTCCAGAAGGCCGCGCCGGCGTGCCAGGCGCGACGCTCCTCGGGCACCAGGCGGAAGATCCGGCCATCCTCCTCGACGCAGTAGTGCGCCGAGACCTTGGCTTCCGGGTCGCGCAGCCGCTCGATCGCGCCCTCGCCGGTCTCCATGCCCGTGTAGTGCAGGACCACCGTGTCCGGCACCGCCTTGCGGGCGTCGAAGTTGGGCGACGGGGCCTCGAGGAAGGACAGGCTCATTGGACGCGGTTCCGGATCGACATCAGCAGCGGCATGACCTGATTCCGCCGAAGCGCGATGATCAGAACGCCGAGCAGCGCCAGGGCCGCCCCGATCCCCATCCGCAGATCGAAGTGGTCGTGGGTGACCACCACGCCCATGCCGATCGTGAAGAGCGGCGTCATCAGGGTCAGCGGCGCGATCAGATTGGCCTCGTAGCGCTGGATCAGTCCGTAATAGGCCGTGTGCGCCAGAACCGAAACCACCAGGGCCGAAAACACCACCGCCGCCACGAACGGCCAGCCGGCGTGGAGGCCCGCCGCCACCTGTCCGGGCTCCATGATCGCGCTCATCAGCCCCAGCGGCCATAGGGAGGAAAAGCCGACCCAGGCCTGGAACTGCAGCGGCTTGACGCCCTCGATCTGCTTCATCATCACCGCGCCCAGCGAGCCGGTGAAGGCCGCCGCGACGATCAGCCAGAGGCCCGGCGACAGCTCGAAGCCATGCGGGCTCCACATCACCACCACCGCGCCCAACAGGGTCAGCGCGATGCCGGCGCCCCGCCGCCAGCGGATCTTCTCGCCCAGCATCAGCACCGACAGCACGGTCGTGAAGGGCACGCCCAGCTGGATGACCACGGCCGCCGCAGATGGCGAGGCGGTGGTCAGCCCCATGAACAGCAGCGCGAAGTTGCCGCCGCCCATCAGGAGGCCCACCAGCACCATGCGCCAGGTCGGCCTCGGCGCGGGCAGCAGCCACGGCAGGGTAATCGCCCCGACCAAAGCAAAGCGCACGGCCGCGTAGTACAGCGGCGGCACGCCCCAGTGCGCCACGACCAGCTTCGAGACGATGTTGCTGCCAGCCCAGGCCAGGCAGATCAGGACCAGAAGACCGAAGTCGCGCAGAGACATGGGTTACCGCTTAAGCCCCCACCCCTTCCGTACGCAATCAAAACCCGCGCGGCGTTGACGCTGGAGCGCCCAAGCTGGGCGCCAAGGCGGTTGACGTTCGGTCAAAACGGTCGTTTTGTTCCTGAACACTGTTCACCTATCGCCACGCCGGATCAACCGTCGGGCGTCGAACCGGGGCGGAAATCTGATGGAACATGTCGACGTACTGATCGTCGGAGCCGGCCTCTCGGGCATCGGCGCGGCCTATCACCTTCGCAAGCACTGCCCCGGCAAGAGCTTCGCGATCCTCGAGGGGCGCGCGGCGATCGGCGGCACCTGGGATCTGTTCCGCTACCCCGGCATCCGCTCCGACAGCGACATGTACACCCTGGGCTACAGCTTCAAGCCGTGGGAAGCCGCCAAGGCGATCGCCGACGGGCCGTCGATCCTGTCCTATGTCCGCGAGACCGCGCGCGAGCACGACATCGACCGCCACATCCGTTTCAAGCACAAGGTCAAGCGCGCCAGCTGGTCCAGCGAGACCGCGACCTGGACCGTCGAGGCCGAGCACGACGGCCAGATCGTCCAGTACAGCTGCGGCTTCCTCTACATGTGCTCGGGCTACTACCGCTATTCGGCGGGCTATACGCCGGAGTTCGCCGGGACCGAGCGCTTCAAGGGACGGATCGTCCATCCGCAGCTTTGGCCCGAGGATCTCGACTACGCCGGCAAGCAGGTCGTGGTGATCGGCAGCGGCGCGACCGCCGTGACGCTAGTTCCGGAGATGGCCAAGACCGCCGCCCATGTCGTCATGCTGCAGCGCTCGCCAACCTATGTGGTCTCGCGGCCGGCCGAGGACGGCATCGCCAACTGGCTGCGGACCAAGCTGCCGGCCATGACCGCCTATGGGATCACGCGCTGGAAGAACGTGCTGATGCAGCTGCTGTTCTTCAACCTGGCCCGCAAGCGGCCGGAGAAGATGAAGGAACGGCTGCTGGACCTGGTCCGCGACCACCTGGGCCCCGACTACGACATCGCCACCCACTTCACGCCCAAGTACAATCCCTGGGATCAGCGCCTGTGCCTGGTGCCCGACGCCGATCTCTTCGACTCGATCAAGGCCGGCCAGAGCTCGGTCGTCACCGACCAGATCGAGACCTTCACCGAGGACGGGATCCTCCTGAAGTCCGGCAAGACCCTGAAGGCCGACGTGGTTGTCACCGCGACGGGGCTGCAACTGCAGCTGCTAGGCGGCATGGAGGTCGTGGTCGACGGCAAGGTCGCGGACTTGTCGAAGGCCTTCAGCTACAAGGGCATGATGTTCAGCGACGTGCCGAACCTGGCCTCGGCGTTCGGCTACACCAACGCCAGCTGGACGCTGAAGGCGGACCTGACCAGCGAGTACGTTTGCCGCTTGCTCAAGCACCTGGATCGAACGCGCGCGGACTACTGCGTCCCCCGCGCCAACGATCCGAACATGCCCATCGCCCCGTGGCTGGACTTCTCGTCGGGCTACGTCACCCGCTCGATCGGCATGTTCCCCAAGCAGGGCCCGAAGGCGCCGTGGAAGGCGCACCAGAACTACGCGCTGGACCTGATGACCCTGCGCTTTGGCAAGGTGGACGACGGGATCATGGAATTCGGGCGCAGGACTGGCCGGAAGGCGGCCTCGACCGAGACCCGCGCCGCGGCCTGAGCCAGGCATGGCCTAGCGAGGCAACGCCGATTTCATCCGCGACGCCGTTCATGGCTTGAACGTCGGTCGGAAGCGGCCCAAACGTGCTCTGATCGACCATTCAACCCTGTAGAGAGTCCGTATGTGGCGTCGCCTGCTTAACGTCGTGCGTCAGGAAAAGCCGGCTCAAGCGACGCCGGCGCCGTCGCCGTACCAGCTGACCGCGTCATGCCCCGGCGCGCCGAGCGCGGGCCTCATCCCGCTCCACGTTCAGTTCACATGCCCTATCGACGCGCGCCTGGTGGTCCGCGGCCCCAGCGGCGCGACGGTCTATGAAGCCGACCTCCAAGGCGCCGAGCCGCGTCGGGAGCGGCTGTTGTCGATCCATGGCCACCTTCTGGGCGAGGGCGACCATGTGTTCCAGGTCGAGCTCGCCGCCGCCGACGGCGCGATCCTTGGGCGGACGTCGGTCGTGGCCAAGGCGCGGGTCCAGGGCGACCTGGCGGGTCGCGTCGCCGACAGCCTGCGCGCCAGCGAGACTCCCCTGGTGGTCGATACGCTGGGCAGCGCCCTCTACGACTACGCCGACCAGGACCTGCGTCCGTGGTTCGATCGCGAACCCGAGGTCGCCAGCGCCCATGTCGACGCCTTGCTCGCCGCTGGCCGGATCGAGCCCGACGAAGCCGAAGCGCTGCGCGGCTTCCTCGCCAATGGCTTCATGATCCTGCCCGATGTGCTCGGCGCGGATGAGCTGAGCGCCCTCAACGCGGCGATGGACGACGCCGTCGCCCAGAAGCGCGAAGGCTATGAATGGGGCTCCAGCCAACGGCTGCACAACCTGCATGAGCACTATCCCGCCGTGCGGGGGCTGTGGCAGCACCCGAAGGTCCTGAAGCTTCTGGACCTGATCTTCGACGCCCCCGCTCGTCCCTGCCAGTCGCTGAGCTATGTGTTCGGCTCCCAGCAGGACCACCACCAGGACACCATCCACCTGACGGCCTTCCCCGCCGGATACATGTGCGGCGTCTGGACCGCGCTGGAGGATGTCCAGCCCGAGTCCGGCGAGTTGGTCGTCTATCCGGGCACGCACCGCCTGCCGCGCGTCTATCGCGCGAGCGTCGACCTGCCGGTCGTCGAGAACGGCGACTGGACGGCCTTTGGCGACAAGGTGGTGACCCGCTGGCAGGCGATGCTCCAGGAGGGCGGCTTCCAGCCCGAGGTCTATCGCCCCAAGGCCGGCACGGTGCTGGTCTGGCACGAGAACCTGATGCACGCAGGATCGCTCCGACGCGACCTTGGCCTGTCGCGCCGCTCGATCGTCTGCCACTACTTCGCCGAAGGCGTGGTGGGCTATTACGACTCCACCGGCCTGCCCGGCTCGCTGAGCCTGGATCCGCGCCCCGCCGCGTAGCGAGGGGGGCGGCCGCCTAGCCGCCCTTGCGCTTCACGAAGCGCAGGGCGGTGTGGGTCGACGAGAATCCGCAGACCTTGGTGTCCGAGAAGCCCATGCCGCGCGCCGCGCCCAGGATGTCGGTGTCCTTCAGCGGCGCGCCCTTGCCCTTGCGCGAGACGACCCAGATCGCGCCCTTTTCGGCCAGCGCGCCCTTCCAGTCGTCCATGCGGTCAAGGTCGGCCAGGTCGTCGGCGGCCAGGAACAGGATGTCGATCCCCTCCTCGGCCTCGACCGGCTCCACGCGCGTGCTCAGCTCTTCGAGGAAGGCCTCGTCCTCGACGCCGTCGATGACCACGGTCATGCCGGGCTTCACGCCCAGCTTGTCCAGGCGCGAGGGTGGATTGAGGATCGCGTGCACCCACTTCTCGGCCTGGCCCGGCTCCAGCGTGAACCGCGTGCCGTCGTTGAGCACCACGTCGTCGCCCTCGGCACGGACGTTCTTCAGGGCGTGCCCCTGGTAGATCCCGCGGTAGGCGCCGCGGAAGATCAGCTTCGGCGGTTCCCACAGGAGTTTGCCTTCGCTCTCGCCGTCGGAAAGCTGACCCCAAACGCCACTGGCTTCCTTGCCCATGCTCAAGCGCCCTTGAAGACAGGCGAGCGCTTTTCGAGGATCGCCTCGACGCCTTCCATATGGTCCTCGGTGTGGTGGGCGATGGCCTGGGCGGCGGCGCTCATCTCCATCAGCGTGTCGTAGCTGGCGGTCTGGCCGTGCTTGAGCAGGCTCTTGGCCATGCGCAGGGCGTGCGGCGGCTGCTGGGCGATCCGCTCGGCGAGCGCCAGCGCCTCGCCCATCAGGTCGGCGTGCGGCACGGCCTTGCTGACGAGGCCCCACTCGGCGGCCTTGGCCGCGTCGATCACGTCGCCGGTGAACAAGAGCTCTGCCGCGCGGCTCATGCCGATCGTGCGCGGCATCAGCCAGGCGCCGCCGTCGCCGGGGATCAAGCCCAGCTTCAGGAAGGTGACGCCGAACCTGGCGGTGTCGGCGGCGATGCGGATATCGGTCATGCAGGCCACGTCGCAACCCAGGCCGATGGCCGCGCCGTTCACCGCCGCGATCGACGGAACCTCGAGGCCGTAGATGGCTCGCACGATACGGTGGATGTTCTTGCGGTAGCCGTCGCGCACCGCCACGCCATTGCCGGCGAAGGCGCCCTCGCGGGCTTTCATCGCCTTGACGTCGCCGCCGGCCGAGAAGGCCTTGCCCGCGCCCGTCAGGATCACGCAGCGGATGGCCTGGTCGTCGTTGATCGCCTCGCAGGCCGCCGCCACCTGGTCGCCGTCGCCTGGCGCGCCCAACGCGTTCATCGCGTCGGGCCGGTTCAGGGTCAGGATGGCGACGTGGCCGCGCTTCTCGGTCAGGATCAAGGGTTGGGACATCGACGAAGGCGCTCCTGCGGATCTTGCTTGCTTGGCCCTGCATAGCGCGGTTTGGCGGCCCGCGCAGCCACCGCCTGGGAGCGACTCAACCAAGGCGATACTCTCGATCACGAAAACGCGACTGGCGCGCGAGGGCGAGCCGTCATTGATTGAGCGTGGGACTCGATAGAAAGCAGCGGCAATGACCGTGCACGCACAGGCCCGACATGTATTGATCATCGAGGATGAAATCCTCGTGGCCTTCGAGGTCGAGGCTCTGCTTGCCGAGCAAGGCTTCACCAGCTTCGACATCGCCGATAGTCCAGCCGACGCCTTGGCCATGGCCGTCGCTCATCCTCCAGACCTGATCACGGCGGACTATCGCATTGTCGGCGGGACTGGCGTCGAGGCCGTCGAGGCCATCCAAAGTCGTCTGGGCCGCATTCCGGTCGTCTATGTCACCGGTAACGCCGACCAGCTGAGGGGCCGCTTCAAGCCGATCGTCGACAAGCCGATCTCGCCGCGTCACCTCGCCGAGGCCTGCGCCCGCGCCTTCGCCAACTGATTTGCCGCCGGTCGGCGCCGTCCCTAAGCTGGAGCGGGGAGGACGCGCGATGGATATCACCACGATCGAGGCCTTGGAGGCGCTGTACCAGTCCGATCCTCTCCCGGCCTCGAAGGTCAAGGTCAGCGACCACATCACCCCGCACTACGCGGCCCTGATCGAAGCCTCGCCGTTCGTGGCCCTGGCGACCGTCGGTCCCGAAGGCCTGGACTGCAGCCCGCGCGGCGACCTGCCCGGCTTCGTCCGCATCGCCGATCCAAGGACCCTGATGCTGCCGGATCGACGCGGCAACAACCGCCTCGACACCCTGCGCAACATCGTCCGCGATCCGCGCGTGGCGTTGCTGTTCCTGATCCCAGGCTCCGGCACGACCTTCCGCGTGAACGGCCGGGCCAAGCTGAGCGCGGACCCGGAACTGCTCGAAAGCTTCGCTGTCGACGGCAAGGCCCCTCGCACGGTGACGGTGATCACCGTCGACGAGGCCTACTTCCAATGCGCGCGGGCGATCGTGCGCTCGGCTCTCTGGAAGGCCGAAAGCCAGATCGACCCGAAGACCCTGCCCTCCCCCGGCGCCATGCTGGCGGCCTTCACCGCCGGCGAGGTCGGCGGCGAGGCCTATGACGCGGGATGGGCCGAGCGGGCGGCGAAGACGTTGTGGTAGGACGCGAAACAAAAACGGCCCCGGAGTTTCCCCCGAGGCCGCTCGAAAACACATAGTCGCCGAAGCGGACGCTCAGTCGTCGCGGTGGACGCGTTCGCGGCGCTCGTGGCGCTCCTGGGCTTCCACGCTCATGGTCGCCGTCGGACGGGCTTCCAGGCGGGCGAGACCGATCGGCTCGCCCGTCTCCTCGCAGTAGCCGTAAGAGCCGTCCTCGACTCGGCGCAGGGCCTGATCGATCTTGGAGATCAGCTTTCGTTGGCGGTCGCGGGTGCGGAGCTCAAGGGCTCGGTCAGTTTCCGAGGACGCACGATCGGCGAGATCGGCGTGGTTCTCGGTTTCCTTCTGGAGATGGGTCACCGTCTCGCGAGATTCGCGGAGGATCTCTTCCTTCCAGGCCAACAGCTTGTTCTTGAAATACTCAAGCTGCCGGTCATTCATGAACGGTTCGTCCTCGGAAGGACGGTAATCGGACTTCTCGACTAGAACAGTGGCCGTCTGCATTAACGCCTCACGCCCCAATGAACTCAGCCCTCAAAGGCCGGGTGCTTATACCAAAAGGTGAGCCGCGTTCAATGAACCTCGCATGAAGAGCGAAAAGCGCTTCACCCGATCGCTTCGAACGACGGCATGGACAGATGTAAAACGCGCGAAAACGACAAGCGCCGCGGGACCGACCATCATTTGCGCGTTCGGCCCCCGCCATCTCAGCCGCCCCTGACCTGAAGCTTGGCCAGCTCGACGGCGGCGCGCGTCTCGATCTCGTTGAGCACGCCCTCCAGGCGCGGATCATCGGTCTTGTCCCGCTGCTCGCGAATCGCGCGCTGCAGGTTGGCCAGCGTCGCGTGCGGTATGTCGCCGTCGATCAGGGCGATGCGCACCTCGCCCAGAATGTCGAGGATATGGTCGGCGCGGCGCACCGCTCGCTTCTTGCGCTCTAGAGGATCGCCGACCGCGCCGGCGGCCTGCAGGGCCAGAAGCGCGTCGACCGAGCCGACACCCGACAGGCCGCCGACCGAGGCCGTGCTGGCCGCGCCGCTGGCGGCGTTGACCGATGGCAGGGAGAAGCCCGAAGCGCCGCCAGAGGACTTGGCCCGCGACGGACCCGTCGCACCCACGCCCCCCGTGCTGGAAACCTTCATCCGACAAGCTCCAAAAGCTCAGACACGCGAGTCACTTGTCTCGTCGCACAATCATAGTCGGTTTGCGCGCTTGAAGTATGGTTAATGCCGGGCAGAATCTGCCTGGAGGCGCCGTCTGGACCACCGCGACGCCAAGAATCCGTTGAGTCACAAGCGCTTGAAACTGGCCCGCTTCTGGCATGGAGCAGCGCGGGGACGTTTCCCCTCGACGGGACTGCCATGCCGCGTTCACTCTTTCGCACCGTTCTTCGCCCGCTTCTGACCGCCCTGGTCGCCGCCTCCGCCCTCGTGGCGGCGCCGGCCTTCGCCAAGTCGCGCATCAAGGACATCGTCGCCTTCGAGGGCGTGCGCGAGAACCAGCTGGTCGGCTACGGCGTCGTCGTCGGTCTGAACGGCAGCGGCGACTCGCTTCGCAACGCGCCGATGACCAAGCAGAGCCTGGAGGCGATGCTGGAGCGCCAGGGCGTCAACGTTCGCGACGCCACCCTGAACACCAAGAACACCGCCACGGTCATGGTCACCGCCAGCCTGCCGCCATTCTCGGCCGCCGGCTCGAAGCTGGACGTCACCGTCTCCGCCCTCGGCGACGCCAAGAGCCTGCTGGGCGGCACCCTGCTGGTCACCAGCCTGCAAGGCGCCGACGGCCAGACCTACGCCGTCGCGCAAGGCACCGTGCAGACCGGCTCGGTCTCGGCCGGCGGCGCCTCGGGCAGCTCGGTCACCAAGGGCGTGCCGACCGCCGGTCGCATCGCCTCGGGCGGCATCATCGAGCGCGAGACCGGCTTCCAGATGGTCAATATGGACATCCTGCGCATGACCCTGCGCAATCCGGACTTCACGACCGCCCGCCGCATCGCCGACGCCATCAACAAGAAGTTCCCCAGCTGCGCCCAGGCGCAGAACCCGACCATCGTCGCGGTGCGCCCGCCGCCCGGCATGGACATGATCAGCTTCGTCACCAACATCGAGAACCTGGAGGTCGAGCCCGACTTCCCGGCCAAGGTGGTGATCGACGAGGTGGCCGGCGTCATCGTCATGGGCGACGACGTCCGCATCAGCCAGGTGGCGATCGCTCAGGGCAACCTGACGATCACGGTCCAGGAATCCCCGGCCGTCAGCCAGCCGGCCCCGTTCAGCCAAGGCCGCACGGCGGTGGTTCCGCAATCGACGGTCAGCGTCGAGGAGGAGAAGGGCAAGAAGCTGATCACCCTGGGCGGCGCGCCGTCGTTGAAGGGCCTGGTCGGCGGCCTGAACGCCCTGGGCGTCACCCCGCGCGACATGATCTCGATCCTGCAGGCCGTGAAGGCCGCCGGCGCCCTGCAAGCCGACATCGAGGTGATGTAATGAGCGCCCTCTCGACGATCTCGACCTTTGTCCCCCAGCTCGGCGCGACGACCGCCGCCGTGAAGACCGCCGCCGCGGCGGTCAAGGACGCGGCCGCGTCCATCGAGGACACCGCCAAGCGCGCCAAGATCAAGGACACGGCCCAGAACTTCGAGGCCTCGTTCCTGTCGGTGATGATGCAGCAGATGTTCGAGGGCGTGAAAACCTCCGAGCCCTTCGGCGGCGGTCAGGGCGAGGAGATGTTCAAGTCGGTGATGGCCGAGGCGATGGCCAAGCAGGTCACCCGGGCCGGCGGCATCGGCCTGGCCCTCACCGTCGAACGTGAAATGCTGAAGCTTCAGGGTTTGAAGGAGTAACCGCCATGGCCATCGCCGCCGTCGACGCCGACGATCGCGTCAATCAGCTAGTCCTGCTGACCGAGCGCCTGACCGACCTGATCGCCAAGGAAGCCCTGGCCTTCGAGAACCGTCGCCCGCACGAAGCGGCGCGATATGTCGAAGAAACCGCCAAGCTGGCCAATGTCTATCGGCACGAGTCGATGCGGGTGCGGGCCAATGTCGCCCTGATCGAGGCGGCCCGCCCGGAACTGCGCCAGCGCCTCAAGCGCGCCACCGAGGCCTTCGACGCCGTGCTGGCCCGCCAGGCGACCGAGCGTCTGCCGGTGTCGCGGACCTATATGCCCACGCTGTTCGTCAACATCGTGGGGCGCAAGGCGGCGTAGCACCGGAGAATGAGCAAGAACGCGCCTTCCCTTCGCGAGACGATGGCCCGCGCCGTGGCCTTTCATAAAGCGGGGCGCCTGAAGG
>CAKZJK010000527.1 GCA_936942565.1 uncultured Caulobacter sp.
CTTCTTCGTGATCTTCGGCGCCGCTATCCTGTTCGCGATCCTGTCCTACTTCCTCAACAACCGCCGCTCGGAATTCTCCGTGCTCGATCGCATGCAGGCCGATGCCTACGGCATGTTCCTGGTGCACTATCCGATCGTGCTGTGGATTCAGTACTGGCTGTTCGATCTCAATCTGCCGGCTATCGCCAAGGCAACGATCGCCTTCGTTGCCACCGTTCTCCTGAGCTGGGGCGCAACGTGGATGCTACGGCAGATTCCGGGCGCGAAGAACGTGCTGTGATTTCGTATCCCGGGCGAGCGCAGCGACCCCGGGTTTCCGAGAACACCGATGAGACCCCGGATGTCGCTTCGCTCATCCGATCTACGCAACGACGGAGCTCTCCTTCGTCATCGCGAGCGAAGCGACGCGATCCAGAGTCCCATAGCCACGGGGCGTCGTTGTCGAACGGGGTCGATGACCAGCGTGCCAAACAAGACGTTCACGGAGTATGGGTCCCGGATCGGCGCCCGCCAACGCTGCGCGTTGCCGGGCTTGTCCGGGACGACACCGATTTTGTGACGGGCCGTGTGCCAGACGATCGACGCTGCGAACGCCACCATGGCGTTGATTGTTGGCTATGCGATCTCGCGCCCTAGCCGCCCGCAAAAATCCGATAATGCCGCGGCTTGAGCCCGACGCGGTCGCCGACCCTGAGTTCGCGGTCGCGCGGGGCGTCGATCTCGATCGTCGCCATGCCCTCAGCCAGCGCGATCTCGGCGCGCTGCACCGGGCCGAAGCTGCGGACATGGGTGATGTCGCCGTCCAGCGTGCCGCTGCCGGCCGGGCCGATCATCATGTCGTGGCGGCGCACGAACAAGGTCGAAGCGCCGACGGCCGCGCCCTCGGCGGCGAGATCCAGCGGCCGGCCCTTGAGATGCACGGCGCCGCCGGAGATCTCGACCGGCAGCATGACCGATTCACCGATGAAGCCGTGGACGAAGGCGGTCGCGGGCGCGTCATAGACATCGCTTGGCGAGCCGACCTGCTCGATGCGGCCCTTGTCCATCACCACGACGCGATGCGCGACCTCGAGCGCCTCCTCCTGGTCGTGCGTGACGAAGATCGAGGTCACGTTGATGGAGTGATGCAGGGTGCGCAGCCATTGCCTCAGCTCCTTGCGCACCTTGGCGTCGAGCGCGCCGAACGGCTCGTCGAGCAACAGCACGCTAGGCTGGACCGCCAGGGCGCGCGACAGGGCCACGCGCTGACGCTGGCCACCCGAGAGCTGTGACGGATAGCGCTGACCCAAGCCCTCGAGCTCGACCAGCTTCAGGAGGTCCTCGACCCGCTGGGCGATCTCGGCCTTGGACGGTTTGTCCTTGCCCTTCCGGACGTCCAGGCCGAACGCGATGTTCTTGGCCACGGTCATGTGCTTGAACAACGCGTACTGCTGGAAGACGAAGCCAACACGCCGGGCCGCCGCCGAGGCGTAGGTGACGTCCTCGCCGTGAAACAGAACCTGCCCCTCGTCCGGGAATTCCAGGCCCGCGATCGTGCGCAACAGCGTCGTCTTGCCCGAGCCCGACGGCCCCAGCAGCGCCAGCAGTTCACCATCGGCGATCTCTAGATCGACCTTGTTCAGCGCCGGATAGCGGCCGAATTTCTTTTCGACGGAGCGGATGGAGATGGTCATGAGCCGTTCAGTCCGTTCAGTGTCCGCCACGCCCGGCGCGGACGTCGGGCTGGGCGACTTCAAGCGCCGTCTTCAGGACGAGGGTCACCACCGCAAGGAGGCAAAGCAGGGCGGCGACGGCGAAGGCGCCGACGAAGTCGTATTCGTTGTAAAGGATCTCGACATGCAGCGGCATGGTGTTGGTCAGGCCGCGAATATGGCCGCTGACCACCGACACCGCGCCGAACTCGCCCATGGCGCGGGCGTTGCACAGCAGCACGCCGTATAGCAGGCCCCAGCGGACGTTGGGCGCGGTCACGCGCCAGAAGGTGTAGAGACCGCTCGCGCCCATCGACACCGCCGCCTCTTCCTCGCTGGTCCCCTGCTCCTGCATCAGCGGGATCAGTTCGCGAGCCACGAACGGGAAGGTCACGAAGACGGTCGCCAGCACGATGCCTGGCACGGCGAAGATGATCTTCAGGTCATTGTCGAGCAGCCACTCGCCCATCCAGCCCTGCAGGCCGAAGACCAGGACGTAGATCAGGCCCGCGACCACCGGCGAGACCGAGAACGGCAGGTCGATCAGGGTGATCAGGAACGACTTGCCCCAGAAGTCGTGCTTGGCGACCGCCCACGAGGCGCAGAGCCCAAACACCGCGTTGAACGGCACGGCGATCGCCGCGGTAATCAGGGTCAGCTTCACGGCCGCGAGCGCGTCGGGGTTGGAAACGGCGGCCAGAGCGGCGCCGACGCCCTTTCGCAGGGCCTCGGCGAACACCGCGACCAGCGGCAGGATCAGGACCAGCGCCAGAAAGGCCAGGACCGTGCCAATCACCAGAACCTTGGCCCAGGCGGGGTCGTCGGTGGCGCGCCGGTGGCGCTGAGCAACGGCGCTCATCAGGCGAACCTCCGCGACCAGGCTTGAATGGCGTTGATGATCAGCAGCATCGTGAACGACACCGCCAGCATGACGACCGCGATCGTGGCGGCGCGCGCGTACTCGAACTGCTCCAGCTGGATGATGATCAGCAGCGGCGCGATCTCGGACTTGTAGGGCATGTTGCCGGCGATGAAGATCACCGAGCCGTACTCGCCCACGCCCCGCGCGAAGGCCAGGGCGAAGCCTGTCAGCCAGGCGGGCGCCAAGGCGGGCAGGACAACGCGGAGAATGGTGTCGAAGCGGCTGGCGCCCAGGCTGGCGGCGGCTTCCTCGACGTCATCGGCGGCGTCACGCAGCACCGGCTCGATGGTGCGGACCACGAACGGCAGACCGATGAAGATCAGGGCGATGGTCACGCCGACCGGATTGTAGGCGGCCTTGATGCCCAGGGGCGTCAGGAATTGGCCAACCCAGCCGTTCGGCGAATAAAGCGTCGCCAGGGCGATGCCCGCCACGGCGGTCGGAAGGGCGAACGGCAGATCGACCAGGGCGTTGACGATGGTCTTGCCGGGAAAGTCATAGCGAACCAACGCCCAGGCGGTCAGGACCCCGAAAACCCCATTGATCAAGGCCGCGACGAAGGCCGCGCCGAAGGTGAGGCGGTAGGCCGCCATCGCCCGCTGCGACGTGGCGACGGTCCAGAATTCGGCTGGCGACTGCTGGGCGGCCTTCAGAACCACAGCCGAAAGCGGGATCAGCACGATCAGCGACAGCACGGAGAGCGTGACGCCCATCGTCAAGCCAAAGCCTGGAATAGCCGAGCGGCGGCGGAATAGCGGGCGTTTGGCCGGCGGTCGGCGCTCGGCGGTGTCGGCGGTCATCGTCTGATCGTCGTCCAGGGTCCGGGCTCGCCACATGGCTCTAGGTTACGGCTGAACGCTCCAGGCCCAACCTTGGTCCTGGCGGCGTCGTGAAAACTGAGCCGCTTAAATCTCTACCACGTTCATGGGGCAAACGAGAAAAGGCGGATGGGGCGTGGAGAAAAACTGGCGGGCGCGACGGCGAGGCTTGTTCGATCACGAACCAGGCCTCATCCCGCGCCGTCCGACGGCGGCGCTGGAGAAGCTTTTAAGATCAGACACTTGAAGTTTGGTAGGCCGGGTGAGGTTCGAACTCACGACCATTCGATTAAAAGTCGAATGCTCTACCACTGAGCTACCGGCCCGCTCTCGATCCGGCGGGGGCCGGTGAAGCGGCGCGGACCATAGTCGGGGGTCGCCGAGGTCGCAAGCACGGTTTCGCCGTTTTTCCCGCCGAGAGTGGTAAAGCTGTGAGCGGGTTAAGGTGAGTCATGCGTAGAACCTTGCTTTTGGCGAGCTTTCTGGTGATCGCGATGTCCAGCGGCGCGTCCGCGCGCCAGCAGGCCGCGCCTTCTGCGCCTCCGCTTCAGGAGACGGACGAGCGCATCAGATCGACCTCCGAAGCCAACAAGGACGGAATCACCGGCGCCATGACCGCGCCGTTGCGCGATGTGAACGTCATCAGGACCAAGATCCCTCGGGTCCTGCTGGAAGCCATGGACGATCCCTACAGGCGGCCCGCGCGGGCGGACTGCGCCAATCTGATCGCCTTGGTCAAACCGCTGGACACGGCGTTGGGCGAGGATCTCGACAGCATGCCCGCGACCGAGGACGAAGACCTGATGGACCGGGGACGCAAGGCCGCCGGAGAGGCCGCTCTCGGCGCGGTGGCAAGCGCCGCTCAGGACATGATTCCGATGCGGGGCTGGGTGCGCAAGCTGTCGGGCGCGGAGCGACACGATCGGCTAGTCCAGGGCGCCATCGCCTCTGGCGCCGTGCGGCGGGCCTATCTCAAGGGGCTGGGAGAATCGCGCGGCTGCGATCCGCCGGCGACGCCACAGCATAAGCCGCCCGCCGCGCCGCCCGTCGTCGACCCCGGCATGCCGCCGCCCCGCGATCCCTATGGCCCGCGCAAGCCGCGCTTCCCGATCCACAAGGAGGAGACGCCGACCGTGCCGAAGGGTCCGGCCTACTGAGCCCTGCTATTTGGCCAGGTGCCGGGCGGCGAAGTCGCGGCGGAATTGCTCGAAGCGCCCTTCGGCGATCGCCGCGCGCATCGCGGCCGTGAGCGCTTGGAAGAAGGCGATGTTGTGCCAGGACAGCAGAACCTGGCCCAGGATCTCCTCGGCCTTGAACAGGTGACGCAGATAGGCCTTGGAATAATCGCGGCTGGCCGGGCAATCGCTGGTCGGATCCAGCGGCGTATCGTCCTCGGCGTACTTGGCGTTCTTCAGGTTGATCGGCCCATCCCAGGTCCAGGCCTGGCCATGACGGCCCGAGCGGGTCGGCAAGACGCAGTCGAACATGTCGACGCCGCGCGCCACGGCCTCGACCAGATCGATCGGCTTGCCCACCCCCATCAGATAGCGCGGACGATCTTCCGGCAACAGACTCGGGGCGTAGTCCAGGACCTCGCACATCGCCTCATGGCCTTCGCCGACCGCCAGGCCGCCAATCGCGTAGCCGTCGAAGCCGATCTCCCGCAGTTTCTCGGAGGATTCCCGGCGCAGGTTCTCGAAGGTCGAGCCTTGCTGGATACCGAAGAGGGCCTGGGTGTCGCGGGTCCCGAAAGCGTCCTTCGAGCGCTTGGCCCAGCGGGCGGACAGCTCCATGCCCTTGCGCGCCCTCGCCTCCTCGGCCGGCCAGGCCACGCACTCGTCCAGTTGCATGACGATGTCGCTGCCCAGCAGGTCGGCCTGGATCTCGATCGAGCGCTCGGGGGTCAGCACGTGCTTGGAGCCGTCGACGTGGCTGGAGAAGGTCACCGCCTCCTCGGTCAGCTTGCTGATCCCCGACAGGCTCATCACCTGGAAGCCGCCGCTGTCGGTCAGGATCGGCTTGTCCCAACGCATGAACTTGTGGAGGCCGCCCAGCCGCGCCACCCGCTCGGCCGAGGGCCGCAACATCAGGTGGTAGGTGTTGCCCAGGATGATGTCCGCGCCAGTGTCCTTGACCTGATCGACGGTCATCGCCTTGACCGTCGCGGCCGTGCCGACCGGCATGAAGGCCGGGGTGCGGATGTCGCCGCGCGGGGTTTTGAGCACGCCGGTGCGCGCCTTGCCGTCGGTGGCGTTGATCTCGAAGGGAAAGGCGGCCATCAGCGGCTCTCGGGCTCGGCGCGGAACAGCAGGCTGCCGTCGCCATAGGAATAGAAGCGATAGCCCGTCGATATGGCGTGCCCGTAGGCCGCGCGCATCGTCTCGCGGCCGGCGAAGGCGCTAACCAGCATGAACAGGGTCGACTTGGGCAGGTGGAAGTTGGTCATCAGCACGTCGGCGGCGCGGAACCGATAGCCAGGCGTGATGAAGATGGCCGTCTCGTCGGCGAACGGCCGAACAACGCCGTCCTCGCCGGTGGCGCTCTCCAGAAGGCGCAGGCTGGTGGTGCCAACGCAGATAATCCGGCCGCCAGCGGACCGAGCGGCATTCAGGGCGTCGGCGACTTCGCGCGTCACCTGGCCGTATTCGGCGTGCATCTTGTGGTCCGAGACGTCGTCGGTCTTCACCGGCAGGAACGTCCCCGCCCCGACGTGCAGGGTCACGAAGTGGGTCGAGACGCCCTTGGCCTTCAAGGCCTCAAGCAGTTCCGGCGTGAAGTGCAGCCCCGCCGTGGGCGCGGCGACCGAGCCGTCCTCGCGGGCGTAGACGGTCTGATAGTCGGCGCGATCGCGCTCGTCCTCGCCCCGCTTCGCGGCGATATAGGGCGGTAGGGGCATGTCGCCGTGGCGAGCGACGCCGATATCGAGGTCCGGCCCGGAAAGATCGAAGGCCAACACCACCTCGCCGCCCTCGTGCTTCTCGGCGACGGTGGCGTCCAGGCGGTCAGCCTCGCAAGCGCGATCATCGCGCGCGCCAAACGCGACGCGGTCGCCGACCTTCAGGCGCTTGCCTGGACGCATGAAGGCGCTCCAGCGATCGGGCGCCACGCGGCGGTGCAGGGTCGCTTCGACCGCGACGGGCGTGCCGTCCGCGCCGCCCGTCGTGCGCCCCTCGCGCAGGCCCGACAAACGTGCCGGGATCACGCGGGTGTCGTTGAAGACCATCGCGTCGCCGGGGCGCAGGAAATCGGGCAGCTCGCGGACGACGTGGTCGGCCAGGGGCTGACCCGGCCGCACGACCAGCAGACGCGCGGCGTCGCGCGGCTCGGCCGGGCGCAGGGCGATGCGGTCCTCGGGGAGGTCGAAGTCGAAATCGGAAAGGCGCATGGGCGCGCTTCAAGCGCACGATGGACGCGGAAGGTCAAGAGTCGGGCGATCAGGCGCGCAAGAGGCCGCAAGGCGTCGGCGCCTCCAAACACCCCCGCGCCAACTGTTATTTCTCCATGCTAACAGCGACGCATGCGCTTGATCGTCCAGCTTCTGAGTCTCCTTGTCCGCGGAACCGCCCTGATGCTGGGCTTGGTGGGCTCCGCGCTCGCCTTGGCCAGCGTGGGAGGAGCGATCAGTCCGAAGCTGGACGCCCTGACCCACATCACCCCGTTGTGGCTGACCATGGGCGTCTGCGCCGTCTTGCTTGGAGGTCTCTTCGCGCGCGGGGCCGAGCGATGGGTGATGGTCGCGCTGGGCGTGGTGGCGATCAGCGCCAGCGGTGTCCTCATGCTTCCCGAATTGCGGCAGGCTTGGCGCTTCAAGCCCGAAGCCCCGGCTCCGGGCGATCTGAAGGTCATCCAATTCAACGCCTGGCACGAGAATTACGCCCCCGAACAGAGCCTGAAATGGCTGCTGGCCCAGAACGCCGACGTGATCGTCATGGCGGAAGGCGGGGGTTCGGCCTGGGCGATCAACAAGGGCTTGCGGACCGCCTATCCGTTCGTGTCCTGCAAGTCAGGACGTTGCGAGCCTTGGATCTTCTCGCGAAAGAAGGTGATCGCCTCCGGCGCGGTCCAGAAGGGATTGCCCGGCGCTTGGGCGACCATCGAGGATTCGGCGGGCCCCTTCACGGTGCTGGGAGCCCACTATGTCTGGCCCGTGCCGGCGGGGCGCCAGCAGGCGCAGTCGGCCATGCTGGTCAAGGCCGCTTCCGGCTTCGACCGGCGCACTCTCATTGTGACCGGCGACTTCAACTCGACGCCATGGTCATTCACCTTGAGACGCCAAGACAAGGCGCTGGGGCTCAATCGATGGACCCGCGCCCTGCCCTCATGGCCCTCTGGCCAGTTCTCCCGCGTCGCGGCCGCGCCGGCGCCGTTTCTGCCGATCGATCACGTGTACGCCGGCTCCGCCTGGCGCGCGGTCAAGGTGGAGCGCGGGCCCGCCATCGGGTCGGATCATCGCCCCGTCATCGTGACGCTGAGACGGACGGTGAAATAAAAGCGGCTCCGGACGCGAAGTCCGGAGCCGCTTGAATTCGCGATGGGCGAAGGATCAGGCGTCGGCGGCGATCTTGGCGCTGACGATCTTGCCCGGCTCCTTCGGCGGTTCGCCCTTCGGCAGGGCGTCCACATGGTCCATGCCTTCGACCACCTGGCCCCAGACGGTGTACTGGCCGTCCAGGAAGGTGGCGTCGTCGAACACGATGAAGAACTGGCTGTTGGCCGAGTTCGGATCAGGCGTGCGGGCCATCGAGCAGATGCCGCGCACGTGCGGCTCCTTGTTGAACTCGGCCTTCAGGTCCGGCTTGTCAGAGCCGCCGCGGCCCGTGCCCGACGGATCGCCGCCCTGGGCCATGAAGCCCGGGATCACGCGGTGGAAGACGACGCCGTCATAAAAGCCCTCGCGCACCAGTTCCTTGATCCGCTCGACGTGGCCAGGCGCCAGATCGGGGCGCAGCTTGATGGTGACCGGACCGGTCTCCAGCGTCAGGATCAGGGTGTTTTCGAGGTCGGCCGACATGGTCTTCCCTTGTGTGGCGAGTGATGCGACCGCGCTTCTAGCGCGGTTCAGGGCGCCCTGTGAACCAAGTCTTCGCGAGAAAACCGCTGAAGCTCAGCGAACTTCCGCTGGAAGATCGATGTCGCAGACAGAAAAGTCCGCGCCTTTCAAAGCCCTCAGACGTTGAGCTTCGGCCGCGAACCAGGGACCTTTTGGGTCAATAAGCCGCACCTTGGGGCGCTCATTCTCGGGAAGATCGGACAGCAGCCGAACCTTCAGCATCTGATCTTGCGGCGCGGGGACGGGTTCACCGGTCTTGATGGCGCGCACGACGCCAAGGCCGCTGACCACCCGCCCAAAGGCCGTGTAGCGCTTGTCGAGGGATGGATAGGGCTGACGCATCAGGAAGAACTGGCTGTTGGCCGAGTTGTTGTCCTCGTCGCGCGCCATGCCGACCACGCCAGGGCAGTAGGTCCCCCACGCCGCGACCTTGTGGTCGCTGGTCATCTCGCTCCAGCTCCAGGCCTGGCTGACGATGGGGAGAGATTTCAAATAGCCGATCTCAAGACCGGCTGGCGCGGCCATCGGGACGAACCGCGTCTCGACGGCGCGGCGGAAGGTGAACTCGGCCTTGAGGTTGGGCTTGTCGGTTCCGCCCTCGCCCGTATTGGTCGGATCGCCGGTCTGGGCCATGAACCTATCGATGACCCGGAAAAAGGTCCGGCCGTCATAGACGCCCGACCGCGTCAGCTCCTGGAGGCGCGCGACGTGGTTTGGCGCGACCTCGGGGATCAGCTCCACCAAGACCCGCCCCTTGTTGGTGTCGATCACCAGGATCGTGTCCGGCGCCGGCGCGCGCCAATCCTGCTCGGACGGTTTGCTCGGCGGGGCGGCCGCCGCGGCGCTCGCGATGATCGAGAGAGCCAGGCAAGGCGGCAGCGCGCGAGACAGCGTCATGTCATTTCACCTGAACGGGGACGTCGAGATCGCAGTTGGTGAAGCCGCCGCCCATCTCGGCCTGGCGCTTGGCGACCAGCGCCTTGAACGCCGCCGAGCCGGTGTCCATCACCCTCACAGTCGGGCGCTTGTCCGCCGGCAGGTCGGCCAGCAGCTTCACGCTCAGCATCTTGTCTTGCGGATCGGGCACGGGCTCGCCGGTTTTGATGGCGCGGACGACGTCGAGGCCCTGCAGCACGCGGCCAAAGGCGGTGTAGGTCTTGTCCAGCGAGGCGTTGGCCTGGCGCATGAAGAAGAACTGGCTGTTGGCGCTGTTGGGATCGCCGGCGCGGGCCATGCCCAGAACGCCGGGACAGAAGTTGCCCCACGTCGCCACCTTGCGATCGGCCGTCATCACGGCCAGGGCCGAGTTCTGGCTGGTGACCGGCAGGGCGTCGACCCAGCCCGACTCGTTGCTGCCGACCTTGAAACCAGCGCCCAGGGGCATATCCGCGCCACGACGGAACGTGAACTCGGCCGCGAGGTCGGGCTGATCCGAACCGCCCATGCCCGTGTTCTGCGGATCGCCCGTCTGGGCCATGAACTCGCTGATGACGCGGAAGAACGTCAGGCCATCATAGAAGCCGCTCTTCACCAGGCCCCGAACACGTTCGATATGGTTTGGCGCGACTTGGGGATAGAGCTCGGCGATGATCCGGCCCTTGTTCGTCTCAACCACGATGACGTTATTCGGATCGGGCGTTCGCCAATCGGCGCCAGCTGGAGGGGCGGTCTGGGCCGAGGCCGACTGAGCGGAAGCCGTCATTGCGGCGAGCGCCAAGGCGGCGGCGGTCATGGCGAGCTTCATCGATTACCCCGAACAGAATAGGTCACGGCCGGCGTAGAACGACACGGCCGCCCCGACAAGTGCGACGAACCTTGAACCCCAGGATTCCGGCCGCTTCGGGGCGAGGGGTTAGCCCCGCCCGACCTTGGTCAACAGTTGCTGGGCGACGCCAGCCGGGACGAACTTGGAGATGTCACCGCCCAGGGCGGCGATCTCCTTGACCAACCGCGATGCGATGGCCTGGTGGCGCGGATCGGCCATCAGGAAGACAGTCTCGATCTCGCGATCCAGCTGCTGGTTCATCGCCGTCATCTGGAACTCGTACTCGAAGTCCGCGACGGCCCGCAGGCCACGCACGATCATCTGGGCGTTCACGTCCCGGGCGAAGTGCATCAGCAGGCTCTCGAAGGGCCGGACCTCGATCTCGGCGATCTTGGTCAGATGCGCCGTCTCGCGCTCGAGGATGGCGACCCGCTCTTCCAGCGTGAACAGCGGCCCCTTGCCGATGTTCACGGCGACGCCGATCACCAGCTTGTCGACCAGCTTCACGGCCCGCCCGATGATATCGAGGTGACCATTGGTGACCGGATCGAAAGTCCCGGGATAAAGCCCGACCCGCATGCAACCCCCTACGCTACGGGGTGAGGGTTACAGGGTCTCGTCCGCCCCGCTGTCCTCGCCCTGGTTATCGTCGCCGCCGGAATCGGCGAGACGTTCGACGCTGACGACGTGCTCGTCCTGCGCGGTGCGGAAGATGGTTACGCCCTGAGTATTCCGCGCTGCAACACGAATTTGCGAAACGGGCACCCGGATGAGCTGGCCCTGGTCGGTGACAAGCAGGATTTGGTCGCTCTCATCGATCGGGAACGACCCCACCAGGCGGCCGCCGCGCTTGCTCAGATCCTGAGCCGCGAGGCCCTGACCGCCACGGCCCGTGCGGCGGAAGTCGTAGGCGCTGGTGCGCTTGCCGAAGCCCTCGGACGAGACGGTGAGCAGGATCTCCTCGGCCGCGCCCAGTTCGGCGATGCGTTCGGGCGACAGCGTCGTCTCGTCAGCGTCTTCTTCGCCTTCTTCCGCGGCGACAGGGGCGTCGTCGCCCTCCTCGCCAGCGGCGCGAAGCATGGCGCGCTGGTGCTTGAGGTAGGCGGCGCGCTCGGCGGGCGTCGCGTCGACACTGCGCAGCACGGCCATCGAGATGACTTCGTCGCCTTCGGCGAGGCGAACGCCGCGCACGCCAGTGGAGTC
>CAKZJK010000528.1 GCA_936942565.1 uncultured Caulobacter sp.
AACTTCCACGTTGCCGCGTGGGGCGCCGGCGAGACCGGCGCGGGTCGAGCCGCCGCCGTTGTCGGCGCCCTCGCGGACGATGATCCGGCGGATGCCCTGGCTGTTGTCCCAGTCGAAGCCGGCGCGACGAGCGAACATCTGAACCTGTCCGGCCTCGAGCACGGCGCTGGGGCCCATGCGGGGGGCGACCGCCAGATTGGCGGCCGGTCCGGTGACGCCGTCGAACAGGTCGCCCAGGGTGACGCGGCCGTCGGCGTCGGTGGTGTCCATCCGCAGGGTCACCGGCGTGCCGGCGAGGGCCGGGGTGGCGAAGGCGAGAGCGGCGGCGGCGATCAGCAGCGCTTTCATGGGCCTACGACCTCATCTGCGAGGTGGTCTGAAGCATCTGGTCGGCCGTCGTGATCACCTTGGAGTTCATCTCGTAGGCGCGCTGCGCGGTGATCAGGGCGGTGATTTCCGAAACCGAGTCGACGTTCGAGGCTTCGGTGTAGTGCTGCAGCAGCGAGCCGAAACCCGGCTGGCCCGGCACGGCCAGGTTGGCCGCGCCAGAAGCCGCGGTCTCCAGGAACATGTTGTCGCCGATGGCCTCGAGGCCGCCTTCGTTCATGAAGTTGGCGAGCTGCAGCTGGCCGATCGTCTGCGGCTGCGGATCGCCGTCCAGCTTCACCTGCACCAGGCCGGTCTTGCTGATGATGATGTCGGTGGCGTTCTGCGGGACGGTGATGCCCGGCTGGACCGCGTAGCCGTCCTCGGTGACGATCTGGCCCTGGTCGTTGGTCGAGAAGTTGCCGGCGCGGGTGTAGGCCGTCTCGCCCGAGGGCAGCAGGATCTGCAGGTAGCCTTTGCCCTGGATCGCGAGATCCAGCGGGTTGTCGGTCAGGGTCGGGGTGCCTTGCTCGGTGATGCGGTAGACCGAGCCGGCCTTGACGCCGCCGCCGACCTGCACGCCCGTGGGGACGATGTTGCCGTCGCTGGACGACTGCGAGCCGGCGCGCTCGATCGTCTGGTACAGCAGGTCCTGGAACTCGGCCCGTTGGCGCTTGAAGCCAACGGTGTTCATGTTGGCGATGTTGTTCGAGATGACTTCGACGTTCAGCTGTTGCGCTGACATGCCCGAAGCGGCGGTGCGGAGAGCTTGCATCGGCTAGCGTCCCTTAGTTGGCTTTGCCCAGCCGCTCGACGGCGGTCCGGGACAGTTCGGAGGTGTTGTCCATCATCTTGGCGACGCCCTCGTAGGCGCGCTGCACCTGGATCAGCTTGGTGATCTCGATGACCGATTGGACGTTGGAGGCTTCCAGCATGCCCTGGTGGACGACGGCGTCCGGCGCGGGCTGAGGCGTGGTGTTGGTGGTGTTGCGGTAGAGGTTGTCACCGTCCTTGGCCATCGAGGCCAGGTTGTCGGGGCGAACCACGGCGATCTTGCCGACCCGGATGGCGCCTTGGGTGACGATGCCGTCCTTGCCGATGCTCACCGGGCCCAGGGTGGGGTCGATGTTCAGTGGGCCGCCGCCCTCGTCCAGCACGGGATGGCCGGCCTGGGTGACCAGCTGGCCCTCGGGGTTGGTGGTGAAGCGGCCGTCGCGGGTGTAGCGATCGCCGGCGGCGGTCTGGACGCGGAAGAACCCCTTGCCCTCGATCGCCACGTCGAAGTCGCCGCCCGTCTTGGTCATCGGGCCTTGCGTGAAGTCGCGGGCGACGCCCGAATCCAGCACGAACTTGACCGGCGCGCCGCCGTCCAGGGTCTTGGCGGGCTTGGCCTGCTCGGTGCGGACCATCAGGTCCTCGACCTTGAAGCCCGTCGTGTTGGCGTTGGCGATGTTGTTGGCCACGATGTCCAGCTCGCGGCGAAGCGTCAGTTGGCGCGAGAGGCCGACGTAAAGCGCGTTGTCCATGGCGAGTTAACTCGGGCGGCTGGCGCGACAAATGCGCCGCACCTCCTGAAGCAACCTTCGTGCCAGAGCGAAAAGTTCAATAAAAACAGCAAATAGAAGGGTTAACGTGGGGGTGTTGGTCGGACTCTGCCGGGCAGATTCAGCCTGCGACCAAATGGCCGCCAAAACACATCGTTAACCATGCTCGCGCATGAGTAAGAGATATAGATTCCAAGGAACCGCGCGCGTGGCTCAGAACGATCAGGAAGCTCCCGAAGGTGAAGAGGGCGCCGAAGGCGAAGCCTCCGCCAAGAAGAAGCCGCCTATTCTCATCATCGCGATCGCGGCCGGCGTTCTCGTCCTGGGCGGCGGCGGCGCGGCGGCCTTCTTTCTCATGAAGCCCAAGCCGGCGGCCGAAGCCGGCGAGCATGGCGCGGAAAAGAAGGAAAAGAAGAAGGAAAAGAAGGAAGAAGGCGGTCACGGCGAGAAGAAGGAAGGCGAGGGCGGCGCTGCCGCGGCCGCCGGCCCCGCGCCAGTGGTCAAGGAAGGTCCGGACGGCGTGGTGTTCTACACCCTGCCGGACATCGTCGTGAACATGCAGACGGCCGACGGCAAGTCGACCTTCCTGAAGCTGAAACTGACTTTCGAGCTGCCGGACGAAGAGACGGCCGAGGCTTTGACGCCGAATCTGCCCAGGTTGCAGGACATGTTCCAGACGTTCCTGCGCGAACTGCGTCCCGAAGACCTGAACGGCAGCCAAGGCACCTACCAACTGCGCGTCGAGCTGCTGCGCCGGGTGAACCTAGTCGCCGCGCCGGCCAAGGTGAACGCGGTCCTCATCGAGGAGATGCTGATCAACTAAGCTCTCGGGCTGGTTGGGGCGAACGATCATGGCGGACGAGAACGATCAGGCCCAGTGGGGCGCGGAAGGCGGCGGCGGAGACGGCGTCAACGAGTTCGGCGACTTCTCGGGCGGCATGGCCGGCTGGGATGACGGCGGCGGCGCCGATGGCGCGTCCGAGCGCATCCTGAACCAGGACGAAATCGACAGCCTGCTGGGCTTCGATCTGTCCGGCGACGGCTCCGAGGACCGCACGGGCATCCGCGCGATCATCAACTCGGCGCTGGTGTCCTACGAACGCCTGCCGATGCTGGAAATCGTCTTCGACCGCCTGGTGCGGTTGATGACGACGTCCCTGCGGAACTTCACCTCGGACAACGTCGAGGTCAGCCTCGACAACATCAGCTCGATCCGCTTCGGCGACTATCTGAACTCGATCCCGCTTCCGGCCATCCTGGCGGTGTTCCGGGCCGAGGAGCTGGACAACTACGGCCTGCTGACGGTCGACTCGAACTTGATCTACTCGATCGTCGACGTGCTGCTGGGCGGCCGTCGCGGCACGGCGGCGATGCGCATCGAGGGCCGGCCCTACACCACCATCGAACGCGTGCTGGTGCAGCGGATGATCGAGGTGGTGCTGCACGACCTGAAGAGCGCCTTCGAGCCGCTGCATCCGGTCGCCTTCTCGCTGGATCGCCTGGAAACCAACCCGCGCTTCGCCGCCATCGCCCGCCCCGCCAACGCGGCGATCCTGGTCAAGCTGCGGATCGACATGGAAGACCGCGGCGGCCGCATCGAGCTGCTGCTGCCCTACGCTACGCTGGAGCCCATCCGGAAGATGCTGCTGCAGCAGTTCATGGGTGAGAAGTTCGGCCGCGACAACATCTGGGAAGGCCACTTGGCCACCGAGCTGTGGACCACCCAGATGGAGGTTCGCGCCGTGCTCGACGAGCAGCAGCTGCCGCTGTCGCGCGTGCTGAACATGCAGGTCGGCGACACCCTGATGCTGAACGCCACGCCCGACAGCCTGGTCGAGCTGCGCGCGGGCTCCATCCCGCTGACGCGCGGCCGCATGGGCCGTCGCAACCACTCGATCGCCATCCGCGCCGAGGCGCCGCTGACCCCGGCGGCCAAGAAGGCCGTGCAGAAGCTGAAATGAGTTTCATCGCTTTCGCCATGAACGGTTTGCTGGCGGTGCTGCTGATCGTGGCGCTGGGCTTCGGCTGGCGTCTGGAGCGCCGTCTGAAGGCCCTGCGCGACAGCCACGAGGGCTTCGCCAAGGCCGTGAAGGATCTCGACCAGGCGGCCGCCCGCGCCGAGCAGGGCCTGGCCGACCTGCGCGCCGCCACCGACGAGGCCGCCGAGACCCTGGCGATCCGCATCGAGCGCGCCCAGGCCCTGGTCTCTCAGTTGGATGAGCAGATCAGCAAGCCGCCGCCCGCGCGCGTCGAGCGCGCCGCCGCCCCTGTCCGCGGCCGTGTCGAGGAGGCTTCCCCCTCCGCCGAACGCCGCCTGAAGGCCGAGGACTTCGAGCGTCTGCTGGAGCGCGAGTCGCGTCTTCCGCCGGGCGCCCGCCCAAGCCTGAGCGCGCCCGTCGCGCCTTCCGAAACCCCGCGTTCACGGGCGCGGGTCGATGATGACCTCTTCGACGGACCGGGCGAACCCCCGCGTCCCGGACCCCAATCCAGAGCCCGCCGATGAAGAACGTTCCGCGCATCCTGCCCCTGGTTGGCGTCGCCGTCGGCGGCGTCCTGGCCATCAACGCCCTCGCCGGCGCCAAGTCGCTGCCGGACATGTTGGGCGGCGCCAAGGCCTTCGCCGAGGGCGTGGTCAAGCCCGAGGGCAAGGCGGGCGAAGGCGAGGGCGCGCCCTCGGCCGAGGGCGCGGGTCAGCCCGCCGCCGCCAAGACCTTGCCGCGCGCCTGCGCGCCGTCGGCCGACGCCCTAGCCAAGGAAGCCGGCCTGTCGCCCGCCGAACTGCGCGTGCTGCAGAGCCTGGGCGCCCGTCGCGGCCAACTGGACCAGCGCGAGCAGGACATCGACGTCCAGCTGCAACTCCTGGCGGCCGCCGAGGCCAAGCTGGACGCCAAGATGAAGGCCCTGACCGGCCTGAAGGGCGACATCCAGGGGCTGCTCGGCCAGGTCGACGCCCAGAAGCAGGCCGAGGTCGATCGTCTGGTCACCGTCTATCAGGGCATGAAGCCCAAGGACGCCGCGGCCCGCATGACCCTGCTGTCGGACGAGGTCCGTCTGCCGATCGCCGCCAAGATGAAGGAGCGCACTCTGGCGATGATCCTGGCCAACATGGCTCCGGCCGACGCCAAGGTGCTGACCGAACGCCTGGCCGCGCGCCTGGCCAATCCCGTGGTCGAGAAGGGCAAGGCGGCGGTCGCCGACAACGCCCAGGGCGCAGCGCCGGGCCAGCAGGCCGATGGCGCTTCGCTGGCGGGCGCGCCCAAGAAGGCCGGTTAAGGGAGGCTCATGACCCTTCGCCAGCTCCTGCGATCCAGCGTCGCCGCCGCGTGCATCGCGGGCGTGCTGGCGCCGTCCGGCTACGCCGCGCCGCCGCCCGTCGCGGCGCGGTCGGCGCTGGACGTGCGTGTCGCGCAGGCGGCGGACTTCTCTAGGGTCGAGTTCCATTGGAGTGGCGCGGCGCGTATGGCTTCGCGCCGCGAGGGCGACAAGCTGATACTGCGGTTCAGCCGCGACGCCAACCCGGATCTCTCCAGCCTCAAGATCGCGCCGCCGCGCTGGGTGAAGGGCGCCGACGCCCGCCACGTGGGCGGCGCGCTCGAGATCGTCCTGACGCTCGCCGAGGAGGCGGAGTTCAAGGTCGGTTCCGCCGACGGCGTCAGCTTCGTCAATATCTTCGCCAAGGACGGGGCGATCGCCGCCGCCCAGGCCACGCCGGCCGCCGCGCCGCCCCCGCCGGTCGGGCGTCCCAACCCGATGCCGCGCGACGGCGTCGTTCGGGCTGGAATCGAGCGGACCGACGGGCAGGTCACGCTCTCGTTCACCTGGGCAGCGCCCGCCGGGGCGGCGGTGTTCCGGCGCGGCGAGGCGGTCTGGATCGTTTTCGACACGCCGGCCCGGATCGACATCTCCAGGCTACCGGCCAACACGCCGCGCTACGCGCGAATCCAGTCGCTGAAGGGTGCGGACTACTCGGCCCTGCGCATCGTGGCCCCGGTTGGCGAGCCCTACGTCGCCGTGGGCTCGGGGCCGACCTGGAGCATCAGCTTCGGTCCGGGCCCGCAACAGAGTCCCGACGTCATCCAGATCAACCGCGACGAGGCCGCCCCTTCCGCGGCGCTGTCGGCGGCGGTGGCCGGCGTCACGCGCGCCATCTGGGTCGAAGACCCGGCCGTCGGCGACAAGATCATCGTCGCGCCGGCCTTGCCGCCGGCCAAGGGCCTGTCCTCCCGTCGCGACTATGTCGAGTTCGCTCTTCTGCAGTCGGCGCAAGGCCTCGCGGCGGAGGCCTACGCCTCGGACCTGATGGTCCAGGCCAGCGCCGATCAGGTGCGCATCGGCCGGCCCAAGGGCCTGGCGCTGTCGCCTGCCTCGGCCGCCGCGCCGCCCGAGGAGGCCGTCGCCGGTGCGCCTCAGCCTTTGTCGATGCCAGCCCTGATCGACCTCGAGGATTGGCCCAAGCTTGGATCGGGCGGCTTCCTGGCCCGCTACAACGCCCTGCAGAAAGCCGTGAGCACGGCGGCGGACGAGGACGCGGACGTCGCGGCCCGGCTGGCCCTGGCGCGATTCCTGGTCGGCTCTCAGATGTCGTTCGAGGCGATCGGCGTGCTGAACGCCGGCGCCCGCCAGCATCAGACGATGATGGCCAACCCCGAGTTCCGGGGCCTGCGCGGCATGGCCCGCGTGCTGGCCGGCCGCTACGCGGAAGCCGACGCCGACTTCTCCTCGCCGGTTCTGGCCGACGAACCCTCCAGCGCCATGTGGCGTGGCTATATCTCCACCAAGAACGGCCAGTTTCTGGACGCGCGCACCAAGTTCGCGAGCGGCGGCCGGTCGCTGGATCTCTTCCCACCGATCTGGAAGGCGAGGTTCCTGGGCGCGCAGGCCGAAGCGGCTCTGGGAGTGGGCGACCTGACGGGCGCTCTGCAGTACGTCGCCAAGGCGCTGGATCAGCCGAAGATCCCCGTGAAGGATCAACTGGCCATTCGCCTGGTTCAGGCCCGCGTCTTCGAGGCCAAGGGCGAGAAGGTCCGCGCCAAGAAGATGTTCCAGGCCATCGCCAAGGCGCCTTACGACGACCTGGCCGCGCCGGCCCTGCTGCACGCCACGCGGCTTCAGTACGAGAAGCGCGAGATCAACGCGGCCAAGGCGGCCGACACGCTGAACCAGCTCCGCTACCGCTGGCGCGGCGATGGTGTCGAGATGGAGGTCATCCGCGCCCTCGGGAAGCTCTATATCGACCAGGGCCGCTATCGCGAGGCGCTGGAAGTGATGCGCTCGGCCGGGCGGGGCGGCTCCGACCGGCCCGAGGCCCTGGCCCTGCAGAACGAGATTTCCAGCACCTTCCGTGCGCTGTTCCTGGACGGCCTGGCCGACGGCATGCAGCCGATCCAGGCGGTCGGCCTGTTCTACGACTTCCAGGAACTGACCCCGATCGGCGCCGATGGCGACCAGATGGTCCGCAACCTGGTGCGCCGCTTGGTGGACGTGGACCTGCTGGACGACGCCGCCAAGCTTCTGAAGTACCAGGTCGACAACCGGCTGAACGGGGTGCCCAAGGCCCAGGTCGCGACCGATCTGGCCTGGATCTATCTGATGAACAAGCGTCCCGAGGACGCGCTGAACACCATCAACGCCACCCGCACGACGATCCTGCCGCCCGCCCTGAACGCCGAGCGCCGCCTGGCCACGGCTCGCGCCCTGATCGGCCTGGGCCGCTACGACGCCGCCGCCGAGCTGGTCGAGCGCGACAACTCCAAGGACGGCCAGGAGATTCGCGCCGACATCGCCTGGAAGCAGCGCGCCTGGCCTACGGCCGGGGCGTTCTACGAGCGCATGCTGGGCGATCGCTGGAAGGGGCAGGGCGCGCTGTCGGCGGCGGACGAGGCCCGTCTCCTGCGCGCTTCGGTGGCCTACAGCCTGGCCGACGACGAGGCGTCCCTGGCGCGTCTGCGCCAGCGCTGGACGCGCTTCGTCGACAACGCCGGCAATCCCGACGGTCTGCGCGTGGCGCTGCAGGGCCTGGGCTCGGAAGCGGTCTCGCCGTCGGACTTCGGCAAGGTCAGCGCCGACAACGAGGCGTTCAGCGGCTGGGTCGCCCGGATGAAGGACAAGTTCCGCACCGGCCAGCCCGCCGGCGCGGCGGCGCGGGCGGGCGGCTGAGGCAAACTCGTTCGTCGCCGTAAGCTTTTCGCGCGCATCGCGGGCAAGGTCTTTCCTTTGCCCCAGGCTGGATGAATAAACCTCCGCCGAAACTCCATTGGTCTTATGGCGGCGACGCGGGGTTTGTCCTAGTTAGGGCCCGCTCGCCCGACGCACGATCTGGCGGGTTCGGTTCGCGTTGGAGAGCCCCTCCAGCTCGGCTCTCACGCTCGCGCGCTTGCCATTCTGCCGCAGGCATGTCATGACAACGTTGTCATAGGGTGGAAGACATTGGTGACGAAGAACAACGACGGCGACAATGGCCGCGAAGTCCTTGTGCTGCTGGGTGGCGCGGGCGATCTGGCCCTGCGAATGCTGCTGCCTTCGCTGTATTTCCTCGAAGTCGATCGGCTGCTGCCGCATGACCTGCGGATCATCGGCGTGGCGCGGGCGGACCATGACGCCGCCGGCTACAAGGCCCTGGTCCGCGAACAGTTGGGCAAGCGCGCGACGGTGGAGGAGGCGGCCTGGAATCGCCTCGCGGCCCGACTCGATTACGTGCCCGCCAACATCACCAGCGAGGACGACGCCAAGAAGCTCGCCGAGCGCATCGGCGCCCACGGCGACCTGGTCATCTTCTTCTCGCTTTCGCCCAGCATCTACGGTCCCGCCTGCCAGGCGTTGCAGGCCGCGGGCCTGACCGGCCCCAAGACCCGCCTGATCCTGGAAAAGCCCCTGGGTCGCGATCTGGAAAGCTCCAAGGTCACCAACGCCGCCGTCGCGGCCGTGGTCGACGAGAGCCAGGTCTTCCGGATCGACCACTATCTGGGCAAGGAGACGGTCCAGAACCTGACCGCCCTGCGCTTCGCCAACGTGCTGTTCGAGCCCTTGTGGGATCGCAACACCATCGACCACGTCCAGATCACCATCGCCGAGACCGAGAAGGTCGGCGACCGCTGGCCCTACTACGACGAGTATGGCGCGCTGCGGGACATGGTGCAGAACCACATGCTGCAGCTGCTATGCCTGGTCGCCATGGAGGCGCCGTCGGGCTTCGACCCCGACGCGGTCCGCGACGAAAAGGTCAAGGTGCTCCGCAGCTTGCGCCCCTTCACCAAGGAGACGGTGGCCCACGACACCGTGCGCGGCCAATACGTCGCCGGCGTCGTCGAGGGCGGCGCGCGCCAGGGCTATGTCGAGGAAGTGGGCAAGCCCACCAAGACCGAGACCTTCGTCGCGATGAAGGTGGCGATCGACAACTGGCGTTGGGACGGGGTGCCGTTCTTCCTGCGCACCGGCAAGAACCTGCCCGACCGCCGCACCCAGATCGTTGTCCAGTTCAAGCCGCTGCCGCACAACATTTTCGGCAAGGCCACCGACGGCGAGCTGTGCGCCAACCGCTTGGTCATCGACCTGCAGCCGGACGAAGACATCTCGCTGACGATCATGAACAAGCGTCCTGGCCTCTCGGACGAGGGCATGCGCCTGCAGTCGCTGCCGCTGTCGCTGTCGTTCAGCCAGACCGGCGGCCGCCGCCGCATCGCCTACGAAAAGCTGTTTCTGGACGCCTTCCGCGGTGACCGCACCCTGTTCGTGCGCCGTGACGAGGTCGAGCAGGCCTGGCGCTTCATCGACGGCGTCTCGGCCGCCTGGGCCGAGGCCGGCATCGATCCCGCGCCCTACGCCGCCGGCACCTGGGGGCCGCAGACGGCCAACGCGCTGATCTCGCCCGGCGGCCGGTCCTGGAAGGCCTGAGGAATGCCGAAACTGGAAGCCTTCGGCTCGCGCGAAGCCCTCTATGACGCCACGGCGTCGATCCTGATCGACGCCCTGACGAACGCGGTCGCCGCCTCCGGGCGCGCGGGATTCGCCGCGACGGGCGGCACCACGCCGGCGCCGGTCTATGACCGCCTGGCGAGCCTGACCGCGCCCTGGGACAAGATCACCGTCACCCTGACCGACGAGCGCTTCGTTCCGCCGACGGATCCCAGCAGCAACGAGGGCCTCGTGCGCCGTCACCTGCTGGTTGGCGAGGCGGCCAAGGCCAGCTTCGCGCCGCTCTATTTCGAGGGGCTAAGCCACTCGGAGAGCGCGCGCGCCGCCGAGGCTGGCGTCGAGGCCGCCACTCCGTTCGGAGCGGTTCTGCTCGGCGTCGGTCCCGACGGCCACTTCGCCTCGTTGTTCCCGGGCAATCCGGTGCTGGCCCAAGGCCTGGATCCGCGCTCGGACCGCCTGGTCCTGGACGTGCCGCCCAGCGACCCCGCGCCCGACATTCCTCGTCTCAGCCTGACCTTCGCCGCCTTGACGCGCACCGATTTGATCGTGCTGCTCGTGACCGGAACGGCCAAGAAGGCGTTGTTGGAAGGCGATGTCGATCCGGCCCTGCCGGTCGCCGCCATCCTCAAGCAGGACCGCGCCAAGGTCCGCATCCTTTGGGCGGAGTAACGCCATGAGCCTCAATCCCGTCATCGCCGAAGTCACCGCCCGCATCATTGCGCGCAGCCAGGACAGCCGCGCGGCCTATCTTGAAAACATGCAGCGGACGATCGACAGCCAGCCCGGCCGCGCCAAGCTGTCCTGCGCCAACTGGGCTCACGCCTTCGCCGCCTCGCCGGGCGTCGACAAGGTCCGCGCCCTGGACCCGAACGCGCCGAACCTCGGCATCGTCTCGGCCTATAACGACATGCTGTCGGCCCACCAGCCGCTGGAAGCGTATCCGGCGCTGATCAAGGACGCCGCACGCGAGGTCGGCGCCACCGCCCAGTTCGCCGGCGGCGTGCCGGCCATGTGCGATGGCGTGACCCAAGGCCGTCCGGGCATGGAGCTGTCGCTGTTCTCGCGCGAGGTGATCGCCATGGCGACCGCCGTGGCCCTGACCCACGACGCCTTCGACGCGGCCCTTTATCTAGGGGTCTGCGACAAGATCGTGCCGGGCCTGGTCATCGGCGCCCTGACCTTCAGCCACCTGCCGGCCCTGTTCGTGCCCGCCGGGCCGATGACCTCGGGTCTGCCCAACAGCGAGAAGGCCCGCATCCGCGCCCTCTACGCCGAAGGCAAGGTCGGCCGCGCCGAGCTCTTGGAAGCCGAGCAGGCCAGCTATCACGGCCCCGGCACCTGCACCTTCTACGGCACGGCCAACACCAACCAGATGCTGATGGAGCTGATGGGCTTCCATCTGCCTGGCTCGGCCTTCGTTCACCCGAACACGCCGCTGCGCGAGGCGCTGGTCAAGGAA